>NZ_CM000745.1:3814016-3977467 GCF_000161455.1 Bacillus pseudomycoides DSM 12442 | reverse complement strand
TCTNTNTTTTTTTGCATTCATTATTGCAGTAGCTTTTGCTTCCATTCTTGGGGCCAAGGTGCCCCTTTTCCCGTTTTCTTTGAGGCTTGCACCATTGCCCCGCGCCCTACTAAACAAACTTCTCCCGCTTCATTTTTCACCATATAGTGTAAATCCAAAGAAGAATTCCCAATTGTTTCAGCTTTTACATATACCTTTAAATGTTCATCGAAGAAAATTTGTTTTAAAAAATCACATTGTAAGTCAGCAACAACAATCATTGTTTCTGACGCTTCATGTGTCCATTCTTGCATAAAACCAAGCTCTTTAAAAAATTCAATACGTGCTTCTTCAAAATATGTAAAAGCAACACCATTATTCATGTGTCCAAACATATCTGTTTCACAAAAACGAACTTTCACAGGAATGTAAAATGAAAAATCTTTTTCCCAGCTAGCAAGGTTTTCAATATAGGAAATCTTCTTCATGTTTTTCTCTCCTTTTTCTCTCATTCTCATAAGTCACACAACAACTTTCGGAATAAACAAAAAATTAAAACGATAAAAAACCATATATCCATTTTGATTTTCCAACCTATCAGTCGCGGCTATGGAAAACAACAGGTGACCTACACTCATTTTCTCCCTTTGTTTTCACTCAGAATAGGGCTACCGTTTCTATGCATGATCGGATCCTCTCTCCCAAAAAGAAGAATTTCATCTCGGTTTTTCCATTTGTATTTATATAAATATTGCCTCTTCGATTCGAAGAGGCAATATAAATTAATAGTTATTGTCGCTACCAAAGAAATCTTTAAACGACTGAATTGTTGTATCACGGTTTAATGCTGCAATTGAAGTTGTTAACGGGATACCTTTTGGACATGATTGTACGCAGTTTTGCGAGTTACCACAGTTCGCAAGGCCACCATCACCCATAATTGCACGTAAGCGCTCTGCTTTATGCATTTCACCAGTTGGATGTGAGTTAAATAAACGTGCTTGTGAAAGCGGCGCTGGTCCGATAAAGTCAGATTTACTGTTTACGTTCGGACATGATTCTAAGCAAACACCACATGTCATACATTTTGAAAGTTCATATGCCCATTGACGCTTTTTCTCTGGCATTCTTGGTCCTGGTCCTAAATCATACGTACCATCGATTGGAACCCAAGCCTTAACACGTTTCAAAGCATCAAACATACGACTACGATCAACTTGTAAATCACGTACTACTGGGAATGTCTTCATCGGTTTTATACGAACTGGTTGTTCTAATTTATCGATAAGAGCTGTACATGATTGACGTGGTTTACCGTTAATTACCATAGAACAAGCACCACATACTTCTTCTAAACAGTTCATATCCCATGCAACCGGAGTCGTATGATTTCCTTTTGCATCAACAGGATTACGACGAATTTCCATAAGAGCCGAAATAATATTCATATTTGGGCGATATGGAATTTCAAATTCCTGATCAAACGATTGTGCATCTGGTCCATCTTGTCTCGTAATGATGAGGCGGATTGTTTTCTCAGACATGTTGTTTATCCCCCTTCTCTTCACCCTTAGCAGCTACATCATGTTTTGAAGAATAATCACGTTTACGTGGTTTGATTAATGAAACATCAACGTCTTCGTAATGGAATGCCGGTGCATTTCCTTCTCCTTCAAACTTCGCCATTGTAGTTTTTAAGAAGTTCGCATCATCACGATTTGGGAATTCTGGTTTATAATGCGCACCGCGGCTTTCATTACGGTTATACGCACCAATTGTAATAACACGAGCTAATTCAAACATATTTGCCAGTTGGCGTGTAAACGAAGCACCTTGGTTACTCCATTTTGCTGTATCGTTAATGTTAATGCGTTTATAACGTTCCATTAACTCTTGAATTTTCGCATCTGTTTCTAATAACTTTTTATTTTCACGAACTACTGTAACGTTATCCGTCATCCATTCTCCAAGCTCTTTATGAAGAACATATGCATTTTCATTACCATCTAACGTTAAAATATTGTTAAATTTCTCTGTTTCGATTAATTCATTTTGCTCGTATAAAGTAGATGAAACAGCATCAGATGATTTTGAAAGACCTTTCATATATTCAATCGCATTTGGTCCCGCTACCATACCGCCATAAATCGCTGAAAGTAACGAGTTAGCACCTAATCGGTTACCACCGTGCATAGAGTAATCACACTCACCTGCTGCAAATAACCCTGGAATACTTGTCATTTGCTTATAATCAACCCATAGTCCGCCCATTGAATAATGAACAGCAGGGAAGATTTTCATCGGTAGTTTACGAGGATCATCACCTGTGAACTTTTCATAGATTTCAATAATTCCACCAAGTTTAATATCTAGTTCTTTCGGATCTTTATGAGAAAGATCTAGATATACCATGTTTTCACCGTTAATACCTAGTTTTTGCTCGACACACACGTCAAAAATTTCACGCGTTGCGATATCACGAGGCACAAGGTTTCCATATGCAGGATATTTCTCTTCTAAGAAGTACCATGGCTTACCGTCTTTATACGTCCATACGCGTCCACCTTCACCACGTGCAGATTCACTCATTAGACGTAACTTATCGTCCCCAGGAATTGCTGTTGGGTGAATTTGAATGAACTCACCATTCGCATAATATGCACCTTGTTGATATACAGCAGATGCTGCTGTACCTGTATTAATAATAGAGTTTGTTGATTTTCCGAAGATGATACCAGGGCCCCCTGTTGCCATAATTACGGCATCAGCTTGGAAACTCTTAATCTCCATAGATTGTAAGTCTTGTGCGACGATTCCGCGACATACGCCTTCGTCATCCACAACAGCACGTAAGAAATCCCAACCTTCATATTTCGTTACAAGTCCTGCTACTTCATGACGGCGTACTTGCTCATCTAATGCGTACAATAATTGTTGGCCAGTTGTTGCACCAGCGAATGCTGTACGGTGATGTTGTGTTCCCCCGAAACGACGGAAATCAAGAAGTCCTTCTTCTGTACGGTTAAACATAACACCCATACGGTCCATTAAATGAATAATACCAGGCGCTGCTTCACACATTGCTTTAACTGGCGGCTGGTTCGCTAAGAAGTCACCACCATAGATTGTATCGTCAAAGTGAATCCATGGAGAATCCCCTTCACCTTTCGTATTTACAGCACCGTTCATGCCACCCTGTGCACATACAGAATGCGAACGTTTTACTGGTACTAAAGAGAACAGTTCCACGTTTACTCCTGCTTCTGCTGCCTTAATCGTTGCCATTAAGCCGGCTAAGCCACCACCGACTACTATAAGTTTCCCTTTCATGCTCTCCCACTCCTTACTGATTTGCTAGCTGTGGATCGATGAACGCTAATAATGCACTCACACCTACATAAGATAAACCTAAGAAAATAGCTAATGTTACATAAGTAGAGATACGTTGTGAACGTGGCGATACTGTAATTCCCCAGCTAATGCAGAATGTCCATAATCCATTCGCAAAGTGGAAAATTGTTGATACAACCCCAACTAAGTAGAAACCAAACATAACTGGGTTGCTTAAAATATCTGCCATCATGTCATAATTTACCTGCTTACCCATTGCTGCCTGAATACGTGTTTCCCAAACGTGCCAAGATAAGAAAATAAGCGTAACGACACCTGAGATTCGTTGGAAGACGAACATCCAGTTACGGAAATAACTATAAGATGTCGCATTGTTCTTAGCTGTAAATGCAATATATAATCCATATATAGCATGGTACAGTATCGGTAAAAAGATGACGAAAATTTCTAGCGCATACCGGAATGGAAGGAGCTCCATAAAATGAGCAGCTTTGTTAAAAGCCTCTGCCCCTCTTGTTGCAAAATTGTTTACTACTAAATGTTGCGTCAAAAAGACACCAACCGGAATGACCCCCATTAATGAGTGCCACTTGCGAAACGTATACTCGCGGCCTTTCATGTCCCCATTACCCCCCTTGAGTGTTTAACTGCTGCTTTCAGTATTAGTTTATAACAATAATGTTTTTTCACTATTGCTATAAGAAAAACTGAAAAAATTATTCGAAATATTTCAGCATAATTTGATACCAAATTCATTTTACTCCTATTTTTGTCGAAGCGTCAAGAAAACGTATACATAATTTGTACATAATTTGCATATAATTTGCCACTTCCTTTTTTCTTTCTATATATTTAGATTTTCCTAAAGAAAGTGCTGTTTTTATAAATGGGAAATGTTATATAATAATCCCTATAGAAAGAGGGGAATATTTTGAGCAAAAATACAATTGATATAGCATCTTTAGAAGATGTTTCATTGAACGCTTTCGCTTATGAACTGCTGCGGGAAGAAGTACTACCTGACCTAATTGGTAAAGAATTAGATGACATCTTATACTGGGCCGGCAGAAACCTAGCACGAAAATATCCGCTAGAGACGATTGAAGAAGTCATTTATTTTTTTGAAAAAGCTGGCTGGGGTCGCTTGAACATCATCGAGCATAAACGCCGTGAAATGCATTTTCAGCTAACAGGCCCGCTCATTACAGAGCGTCAAAAGCAAAATAGACATTCTTCTTACCAATTAGAAACTGGATTTGTTGCAGAACAAATTCAAAAGCAACGAAATGTTGTTGCAGAGTCATATGAAGAGCAAAAAAAACGTTCGGATTCTATCACATTTCTTGTGAAATGGGACGTAAAAGATCCTATCGAAGTGTAGAATCTACATTAACAGTCAACTAGACATATAGGTTTAGTTGACTTTTCTATATAAATCCAAATTAAAAAAACGACATAAACCATTTCTTTTTAGGTGGGAGAGAGTATCCGGCCATGCATAGAAGCGGTCAGTGCCTTTTTTCTCCCCCTACCGTGTGTAAACAAAAGGAGGAAATGTGTGAAGAACTGTTTTTGTTTTCATAGCTACAGCTTATATGTCGAAAAATCAAAATGGATTTATATTGCATATTCATTCATTTTTAATAATTTTTAATCTTCTGAAATTATATCAAAAAATAGAAGACATTGTAAACTACAACGTCTTCTTATCTGTTAAATAGGAATAAATGGTTTCTGCAACATTTTGCGGCATTCCCGCTTCGACAAATTCCGTCACAGAAGCTTCTTTCATCTTTTTTAGGGAGCCAAAATGTTTTAACAATACTTTTTTTCGCTTTTCACCAACTCCAGGAATCCCATCTAAAGCAGATTGAATCACTGATTTCCCGTGAAGCTGACGGTGAAATGTAATTGCAAATCGGTGTACCTCGTCTTGAATACGCTGCAATAAATAAAATTCTTGGCTATTTCTTTCAAGCATAACAGGATCAGGAGGATCACCAATCATTAAATGCGATGTACGGTGTTTATCATCCTTAACAAGTCCAGCCATCGGAATATATAAGCCAAGTTCATTTTCAAGCACATCACTAGCAGCTGCAAGATGTCCTTTCCCGCCATCAATCACAATTAAATCAGGTAGTGGCAAATTCTCTTTTAAAGCACGCGTATACCGCCGGCGTACAACCTCTCGCATCGATTCATAATCATCTGGCCCTTGAACTGTCTTTATCTTATATTTTCGATACTCTTTTTTCGCTGGTTTTCCATCAATAAAGACAATCATTGCTGAAACTGGATTCGTCCCTTGAATATTTGAGTTATCAAATGCTTCAATACGATATGGTGTTTCAATGTCAAGCTGCTTACCTAAATTTTCAACAGCCTTAATTGTTCGCTCTTCATCACGTTCAATTAAATAAAACTTCTCCCCTAAAGCGATCTTCGCATTCTTGTTTGCTAATTCAACGAGGTCTTTTTTCTTTCCTCGTTTTGGCTGCGTTACATCCACTTCTAAAAAACGCTCTACTAATTCAGGATCAATACTGCCTGGCACTACAATTTCCTTTGGTTTAAAATGATTGTTTTGTTCATAAAATTGACCGATAAATGTTAAAAACCCTTCTTCCGGCTCATCATAAATTGGGAACATAGAAACATCGCGCTCGATTAACTTACCTTTTCGGACAAAGAAAACTTGCACGCACATCCAGCCTTTATCCACCGCATAACCAAACACATCGCGGTCAACTAAGTCGCTCATAATCATCTTCTGCTTTTCCATAATCGCATCTATATGAGAAATTTGATCACGTAATTCTTTTGCACGTTCAAACTCTAATTTTTCCGATGCTTCATACATTTTCGCTTCTAATTCTGAACGAACTTCTTTATGTCCACCATTCAAAAACTTAACAATTCCATCTACAATTTCTTGATTCTGTTCATCCGTTACCTCTTGTACACAAGGTGCTAAGCATTGTCCCATATGATAATATAAACAAACTTTATCTGGTATATTTGTACATTTCCGAAGCGGATACATGCGATCTAATAGTTTTTTTGTTTCATGAGCTGATTGCGCATTTGGATACGGACCAAAATACTTCCCTTTATCCTTTTTTACATTTCTCGTAATGAGCAAACGTGGCTGTTTTTCAGCTGTAATTTTAATAAATGGATATGTTTTATCATCTTTTAATTGGATATTATATTTTGGATCATATTTTTTGATTAAATTTAATTCTAAAATAAGTGCCTCTAGATTCGAGGAGGTAACAATATATTCAAAATCAACAATTTCTCCGACAAGACGGAGTGTCTTCCCATCATGTGAACCAGTAAAATACGAGCGCACACGATTTTTTAACACCTTTGCCTTCCCGACATATATAACCGTTCCTTGCTTATCTTTCATTAAGTAACAGCCTGGTTGATCTGGTAAAATTGATAATTTTTCTTTTAAATGCTCGTGCACTCGCAAACCCCCGTTTCTACATATTTATCATTATTATTCCAAAACACCCAACATACGTTCTTTTATTGTAACGGAAAGAACAAAAAAATGAAAACATTATACATATTTTCTTCTTTTCACATAGAATTGTACTATTAATTTTCATGTTAAACTAACAAAATAGAATTTTTGATTTTGTTTTTTAACCTTTGATCATGATGTATTATATAAACAATTCGTGCATGAAATATCCAAAAGAAGCTTTCAAATAAAACATCAAAGAAATGCGTAAAAAGGAGGATACAATGGAGAAATATTTTGAAGAAGCACACCGTTTCTGTTCTCATAATAGAATTTACTTAAAAAAGACACTATGTGTGGTTGTTTTTATTATTTAGAAATTTTCATCCCAAGTAAAATTAATGAATGGTGGGATGATGATACAGCAGTTTGCCCCTATTGTGGTATTGACTCTATTATAGGAGAGGGTTCTGGATTTAAAATCACTGAAACCTTTTTAAAAGAAATGCGCCAAAGATGCTTTGAATAATTAAATTTATTCTCCTTATTACACAAACCATAACGTGAAATTTTAATCAGTGGTGGGCTTTATCCCTCGCTGATTATCAGCCCTCACCAATCAGACTTTTACGGGCAGCTGATCCCCACCTAACTTCTTTGCTTTCACTGAATTTTGAAGTGAAGTCTTAATACCCATTAATGAGGGGTAAAGTGAAACTTTAATTGGTGGGGTTCTTCATCCCTTACTAATTGTATTATTATCATCTAACAGAGACTTAAAACAAAAAAGCTACCTCATGGCAGTCTTTTTTGTTTTTAGAAGTGTTTAGAAACTAATTCTACTAACGCTTCTTTTGGTTTGTATCCTAACGCTTGGTCAACCACTTTACCATCTTTTAATACGAAAAGAGATGGAATGCTCATTACTTCAAAACTGCGAGCAGTTTCTTGGTTTTCATCAACGTCTACTTTTACTACTTTTACTTTTTCGCCTAATTCTGCATCGATTTCCTCTAATACAGGAGCGATCATTTTACAAGGCCCACACCATGGTGCCCAGAAATCTAATAATACAATACCTTCGCTTGTTTCAGCTGCGAAGTTTTGGTCAGTTGCGTTTACAATTGCCATTTTGTTTCCTCCTTCAAGTATATTCTACCAAAAGTATATCATTAAGTTATATACGTGGCGAATATTATGTATCGTTATGTATTGTAACAAAAAAATGTACCTTTATACTATACAAAAAATCTATGGTATATGCTAAAAAACGAGAGGCAGGGGACCTCTCGTTTTTCTATATATAGGGGTATTTCACTTGGAACTCAAGGGTCACTCAAATTAAGAATGTACTTTTAACTTTTTAAACTCTTCTGTTAATAAAGGAACCACTTCAAATAAGTCGCCAACAATACCATAATCAGCTACTTTGAAAATACTTGCTTCTGGATCTTTATTAATTGCAACGATTACTTTTGAGTTAGACATACCAGCTAAATGCTGAATTGCGCCAGAAATACCGCATGCAATATATAAGTCTGGCGTAACAACTTTACCTGTTTGTCCAATTTGTAATGAGTAATCGCAATACTCTGCGTCACAAGCACCACGTGATGCACCAACAGCACCACCTAATACATCTGCTAATTCTTTTAACGGTTTAAAACCGTCTTCACTTTTCACTCCGCGTCCACCAGCAATAATAACTTTCGCTTCTGAAAGATCTACACCTTCTGCTGTTTTACGCACAACATCTTGAATAATTGTACGTAAATCTTTTACATCAACTGTAATAGAAGATACATCACCTGTACGCGCTTCATCTTTTTCAAGTGGCGTAATGTTATTTGGACGAACTGTCGCAAATAGAATACCATCTGTTACAACCTTCTTCTCAAACGCTTTACCAGAATAAATTGGACGTGTGAAGACAACATTTCCACCTGTAACTTCTAATGCAGTTACATCAGAAACAAGGCCAGCTTCAAGCTTAGCAGCTAACTTTGGTGATAAATCTTTACCGAGTGCTGTATGTCCAAAGACAATACCTTCTGGCTTCTCTTCACCATACACAGCTAAAAATGCTTGTGCATAACCATCGGATGTATATGATTTTAATTTATCATTTTCAACTGTCACAACGCGATCTGCACCGTAATGAATCAATTCATTTGCAAAAGATGCAACGCTCTCTCCAACTAGAAGGCCAACCACTTCACCGCCTTCTGCGATTGTTTTCGCTGCTGCTACTGCTTCAAAAGAAACGTTACGTAGTGATCCGTCACGAACTTCACCCATTACTAATACTTTACGAGCCATAGATTTTCCCTCCTGCATATATAATTTCGTATTTTATTAGATTACTTTCGCTTCTGTATGGAGCAACGATACAAGTTCTTTTACTTGATCTTGCAGCTCGCCTTGTAACACTTTTCCTGCATCTTTCTTAGGAGGTAAATAGATTTCGATTGTTTTTGTTTTTGCTTCCACATCATCTTCCTCTAAATCTAAATCATCTAATTCTAGTTCTTCAAGCGGTTTTTTCTTCGCTTTCATAATACCTGGAAGCGATGGATAACGCGGTTCATTTAAACCTTGTTGTGCTGTTGCTAAAAGTGGTAGTGATGTTTCAATCACTTCAGTATCACCTTCGACATCGCGCTCAATTTTCACGCTTGTGCCATTAATTTCAAGCTTCGTAATTGTTGTTACATATGGAATATTTAGCGCTTCTGCTACGCGTGGTCCAACTTGTCCAGACGCACCATCAATCGCTACGTTTCCACCTAAAATTAAATCTACTTCTTTATCTTTTAAATATTCAGCAAGCACTTTCGCTGTTGTAAATTGGTCACCATTCTCAACATCATCTTCAATATTGATTAATACCGCTTTATCACAGCCCATCGCTAGCGCAGTGCGAAGTTCTTTTTCACTATCTTCTCCGCCAACTGTTACAACCGTAATTTCACCGCCTTGTGCATCTCTTACTTGAATTGCTTCTTCAATCGCATATTCATCGTAAGGGTTGATGATGAATTCCGCTTCGCCATCATAAATTGCACCGTTTTTAATTACGATTTTTTCTTCTGTATCAAATGTTCGTTTCATGAGTACGTAGATGTTCATTCCATTTACCCCCTTGTTTTTCAGAAAGATTCTATCAATTTTAATATTCTGGTAATTTATATTAAAAAAATAATTTGAACTACCTACCACTAAATGAAGGTTTGCGTTTTTCTAAAAATGCCGCTACACCTTCTCTTCCATCTTCACCCGTAAACACTTCACCAAATATTTGTGCCTCACGCTGTACACCTTCATAATAATGAGATGATTTTGTTGTTTGTAATAGCTCTAACACAGCACGAGTTGTCGCTGGGCTTTTGCCAGCAATTTGTTTTGCGATTTTGAGAGTCTCTTCTAAAAGTGTTTCTTCTGGGAACACGCCGTTAACAAGTCCCCATTCTAATGCCTGTGCACCTGTAATTGGTGTACTTGTTAGCATCATTTCACAAGCCTTCGCTTTACCAACATAGCGTGGCAAACGCTGTGTACCTGCAAAGCCAGGAATAAGTCCAAGCGTTAGCTCTGGTAAACCAAGCTTTGCACTTTCAGTTGCAAAGCGCATGTGGCAAGACATAGCGAATTCAAGGCCACCGCCAAGTGCCGCTCCATGAATTGCCGCAATGATTGGTTTTGAGCACTTTTCGACACGCTCAAACGTAACTTGTCCAAGCTGTGCCAACTCTGTTGCCTGTTTCGCTTCCTCAACAGAAGTAAACTCTTTAATATCTGCTCCTGCTGAAAAGAAGCGGCCTTCACCATGAAGAACAACAACGCGGATATTTTCATCCTTTTCGACTTGATCAATTAGCTCAGTAACGTCATGCATAACTTGTGAAGACATCGCATTAGCTGGCGGATGATTTAACGTTGCCACCGCAATATGGTCTTCTACTGTTACAGATAGGAATTTCAACATGATCCCTCCCATTATTGACGATAACCACAAGCTGAAATAAGCAGCCCATGTACCGTTTTTGAAAGTGCGACCAAATCATATTTATGATCGCTCATTACCCAATTGGTCACAACTTCATCTACTGTTCCGAAGATCATTTGTCTTGCTACGCGAACATTTAAATCCGCTTGGAATTCTCCTTGTCTTATACCCGTTTCCAAAATCTCATCGATAACTTGTAAGTATCCTTTTAATACTTCATTTATTTTGAGGCGTAACTCTTGGTTGGATTGACGAAGCTCTAGTTGCGTGACAATAGCAAGAGGATCATTTTGTGACAACAGCAAGAAGTGCGTTTCTACCAACATAAATAACTTCGCTACAGCGCTTTCAATTCCTGCTGTTTTTTGGCGAATTTTTTCTATAAATTCTCCCATCTTCTCTTGGAATAAGGATATTAATATATCTTCTTTATTTTTAAAATATAAATAAATAGTTCCATCAGCAACACCAGCTTGCTTTGCAATTTTAGAAACTTGCGCTTGATGGTATCCATTTTCTGCAATTACAATAACCGCAGCATCAATAATTTGGTTATATTTTGGTCGATTTTTTTTCACTTTACTGTCCCCTTCAAGAAGATGACTGAATGAGTGGTCATTCATATTTCATATAATACTGACTATTTAAAAAAATGTCAATCCTATATCCTATATTTTCAAAAAGAAAGGGCCTTTAGCCCGTCTTCTCATCCTCTTTCTTCTTCTGTTCTTCATCTATAAGGACACGGCGTAAAATCTTCCCTACTGTTGTTTTTGGTAACTCGCTCCGAAACTCATATACTTTTGGGACTTTATAAGCAGCCAAATATTTACGAGCAAATTGATCTAACTCTTCTTCAGAACAAACTTCTCCTTCTTTTAGCACAACAAAAGCTTTCACAGTCTCCCCGCGATACGGATCTGGAACACCAATCGTAACCACTTCCTGCACTTTTTCATGCTCATATAATACTTCTTCCACTTCGCGCGGATAAACATTGAATCCGCTGGCAACAATCATGTCTTTCTTGCGATCTTTCACATAGAAAAAACCCTCTTCATCCATATACCCAATATCACCTGTGTGTAACCACCCGTCCTGTAATACCGCTGCTGTTTCCTCAGGCTTATTCCAGTATCCTTTCATCACTTGCGGGCCCTTCACTACAATTTCACCAATCTCACCGGGTGGCAAATATTCTCCTGTTTCAAGTGACATAATGCGTGCATCTGTATCTGGCCACGGAACACCAATACTTCCCGGCACACGTTTTTCCCATAAAAAATTGCCGTGTGTAACTGGAGATGATTCTGTGAGTCCATATCCTTCTACCAGCTTACCGCCTGTAATCTTTTCAAATTTCTCTTGTACCTCTACTGGAAGTGGGGCAGAGCCACTAATACAAGCCCGAATCGAAGAAATATCATATTCCCGAAGTAGAGGACTATTTAAAAGGGCAATATAAATTGTTGGAGCTCCTGGAAATAGTGTAACTTTATGTTTTTTAATCGCTTCAAACACCATTTTCATATCAAACTTCGGAATCAATACCATTTTATATCCTTGCATAATAGCCAAATTCATTACAGCAGTCATTCCATACACATGAAAAAATGGAAGAACACCGAGAATGACTTCCTCTCCCTCTGTACAGTTATATAGCCAATGCACACCCATTAGTGTATTCGATACAAGGTTTTTGTGTGTTAACATAACTCCTTTCGGAAAACCTGTCGTACCTCCAGTATATTGTAAGAGTGCTAAATCATTTTCAGGATCACACGGCACTTCTACCATTTCATCACTTTCTTTTTCTACCGATCTCCAAACATGAATCGTATCACTTTCCGTTACTGTTACAACCAGGTTGCTTTGCTTCTTTTGTACAACTGGATAGAGTAAATTTTTTGGAAATGGCAAAAAGTCAGCAATGCGGGTTACAATAACGTGCTCCACCTTTGTAGCAGATTGAACATTGGTGACTTTCGGAAAAACTAGGTCAACACAAAGAATAACTTTCGCCCTGGAATCATGGAGCTGATATTCTAACTCCCTCTCTGTATAAAGGGGATTTGTTTGTACCACTATACCACCTACAAGTAACGTACCATAATATCCAATCACAGCTTGCGGACAATTTGGTAACATAATCGCAACTCGGTCACCTTTTTTCACACCAAGCCTTTTAAGGTAATTTGCAAATTGTCTCACCTTACGATCTAACACTGCAAATGTAATATCTTTCCCTAAAAAATGAAGCGCTTTCTTTTCTGGGTACCGAGAAGACATCTGCTGTAAATATACATGGAGCGGCTGCATATCATTAGAAATTGTATGCGGAATTTCCTTTGGATAATTTTGTAACCAAGGTTTCTCCATTCCCATTCCTCCTTCCTGTTCTTACACAAATAAAATGAATGTCCATTCATGATGATTATTTTCATTATATTATAGCCATAATCGTGTTACAATCATAATATTCTGACTCTTACGCAACTATTCATTTATAACCTCATATATGTACTAGCCCTCCTACAAGATCTTTTGCATCTATTCTAATTGTATAGGAGGAGCCAAGATGTACATTCTAATAGTTATTACATACAACTTTTTTCTCTTTCGGCTTATATCTTTTGTCTTGATTTTATAGTTCCTCCTTTTTCATTTAAAATCTCCGCAATTTCCTTTGTTTTGAATTTATTCACATAGTAGAGTACAATCACGAGTCGATACTCTAAACTTAAATGACTAAGCATATTTTCAAATTCTAGCTTTTGTTCCATATTTTCTTTTACTGCGTGCCCACTACCCACTTCTCCGTAATCTCCCACATATAAAACTTTATTTTTCCGTACCATATCGTTACACTTATTAATTAATATTTTCGTAATCCACGTTTTAAAATATGCTGGTTCTTTTACACTCAATACTTTAAATTCCCCCGTTTTGGATGCTTTCATCTTATGTTAACAATATAACTAATTCATGAAAGGAAAAACCTCCTCCTTTCACGAATTTACCATATGAATGTAACCATAGGAGGGATAGCATGTATCAAACAATTGAAGGCTTTCTAAAAACGTGGAAATACGAGGCTGATTCTACGCAAAAGGTATTGGATGCATTAACAGATGAATCGTTGACTCAAGAGATTGCACCTGGTCATTGGACTTTAGGTAGAGTTGCTTGGCATATCGTCACCGCGATTCCAGTAATGTTGTCAGGGACAGGTTTACAGTTTGAGGGGGAAACAAAAGATTATCCTGTTCCAACTTCCACAAAGACGATTGCAGAAAATTACCGTAAAGTAAACACAGCTTTTGTTGAAGCAATTCAAACGCAGTGGACCGATAAAGATTTAACAACAATCAACGATTTTTTTGGACGCCCAATGCCGAATTCTATATTTTTAATGACTCTCATTAACCATCAAAACCATCACCGCGGTCAAATGACTGTTTTAATGCGCCAAGCTGGATTAAAGGTTCCAGGTATTTATGGGCCCACTAAGGAAGAATGGACTGCCGCGGGGATGGATGCTCCGAAAATGTAATGACATAAAAAAGACAAGGTGATTCAGCACCTTGTCTTTTTTATGTAACTTGTTTCATGTGAAACGTTATAGCATATCCTCTTTCTCAATATTTCTGATTCCATAATAAGCAATCATAATGCCAATAGCCGCAAGCGCTAATTGAAGTGGCAGAAAAGTTGCTAATGAAAACTCTGGCTGGCTTTGACATGCAATCATCACAACAATTAAGGAAGAAACAATCGTTGTTGGAACAGAATATTTACGCATACCAAAATATAATGGGATTATACCTGCTCCTGCAGCTGCAACGGCAAAAGGAACCACTTTTATACCTTCTTGAATCAACTCATCTATCGTTATTGTATTCGGAATAACTAAAATATAGCTATTTACTGTAAAGAAGACACCTACTATAAAAATGTTAGATAATAAGATTGTTATGAATGTTAGTATTGCGGTAATTAATAACTTACTTGCAATGATTTTTTTTCGATTAATCGGATACGAAAACATGAGCAATATTGTTTTATTTTTATATTCTTCAATTACTAATTTCGCAATTAATACTCCTGCAAAGACAATAAACGTCCCTCTTACCATTGCACTCGCCATTAAAAGAATACCTTGAGGGTTTCCTAATTCTACATCCCCTTCAATTTGTGACACATAGCTTACAAAAAACAACATCGCAACCATCACTATATTTGCGATAATCGCACCTTTTATATACCAGCCGAGCTTACTTTTCTTTATTTCTAGCTTTATTAGTTGCAGCATGTTATTTCCCTCCCTAGTTCATATGTTTTATTAAATAAATCCTCCTGCTCGATTTTATTGTTTATTCACTGGTAATACTTTACGATAACTTCTAGATAGAAAATTCAAATAAATACGGAGATACTTCCAACTAAAATAGGCGATACTTCCCACGATTCCACCTATGCCCAGAGCCAAAACCATGCTCCACTCCTGAGGGATTGATAAACCAGGTCCGATATCCATTTGTACCCATGTAGCTCCAAGGGAACGAATAATACCTGCAATAAATATAAGTACAGTGCAAAAACCGAAACCGTACGCAATCGTTGCCAAAACTGGAACAACAATAACGCTTAATAGTCCCGTCGTACAGTAAAAAAACAGCATAGCAAATACGTCAATGACGGAACGAGTTGGTTTTTTCTGCATGATATATTCACCTCTTCTAATTATTATTTGATATATATAGTGCCTTTCTTTCCAAAACTGAATCCTCCCGCAAAACCTTCCTTTCGCTCTTTCTGATTCACTACAATTTTCTTTCCATCCTTTTTCATTGTTACAGGATCATTCTTCTTATCTTCCTGTTTTCCCTCAACTGCGATTGTTACTTTGCTTGATTCCGCACTTTTGAACGCAACATCCCAATTTTCGTTATTTATTTCTATTTCTTCTACACTATCTACTGCAAAAAAAATTTTCTTTTTCAAAACTCTTTGTCCCTACTTCCTTGAGACTAAAAACTACTCCTGCAACTACAATTGTTAAAATAGAAGCTAATATCGTTTTCTTCATGTTTTATTCCCCAGTTCATTTTAAGCCCACATCTCATTCAAGATTGTATTTTTATTTAAGCCACATCTATTTTATCCACTTTATGATAAGAAAGGTAGCCAATTGCAAGACCTAATAGACAGAGCACAATCGGTACTATAATGAAGTCAAACAAACTAAGCTGTCCTCCCCCATTAGAAACAGTGGAGTTAATCAATAATCCTATTAATATAGACGAGGTAATCGTTGTAGGAGTTGATTTTTTTCTCATGCCAAAATATAAAGGAATGAGACTTACTCCAGCCATCATAAATGCGCTAATAAAAGTAGCTGGAACTGTAGCAATGATTTCACCTACACTAACAGGTGTTTCAAAGAATCCTATTATTGGATTTAAGAAGAAAATTAACATATTGATGATAAAAGTAGCAATGATTATGCTGCAAAAACAAAACCCAAAAACAATTGCTAACTTCGCTTGCATGAGTTTTTTTCGTTGTAACGGATAGGTAAACAATAATTGCATCGTTTTACTTTTGTATTCATCAATTACTAAACGTGATAAAATGACAGCTGAAAAAATCATAAATGTTGTTCTAATAAAAATATTTGTTAAAGACATAAATCCTGCATAATCTAGAAACATTTGCTCACTCTCAGCTCTAGAACCCCATGCCATAAGACCGACAGCAACGAAAATTGCTACAATGCAAATTGCTACTCCTTTAAAATAACGAGATAAGCGATGTTTTTTCCATTCTAGTTTCATAAGTTTAAGCATGTTGTTCTCCTCTAATCATTAGATTTTAAAAATATGTTTCTAATGGGTTATACTTTTTCGTTTCTATCTTCTATTTCCTATTCTTTAAACTCGCCCTATTTAAACAAATCTACCTGTTCAATCTTTCTTATTGCCATATAGGCAATCAACAAACCAATACAAGCTAATATAATGGGAATAGCAACAAAATCGAACAATGTACTTTCAGTCCCCCTACCTGAATTTAACATAGCTACAATCACTATCGCTGATACAAACGTTGTACGCACAGAATATTTTCTCATTCCAAAGTATATTGGGATTAAACTAATTCCCGTTGCTGCTAATGCATTCATGAATAGCTTTAATGCATTTTGGAGTAAGATTGATACGGTTAATGATCCCGTAATGACTGGATGATACAAATTGAATATATAAACAACGCCAAAAATGACAAGATCTGAAATCATAATAAAGCAAAGAGTAAAACAAATGATAATAAACATTTTTGCAAACATCATCTTTTTACGATTGATTGGATACATAAACATCACTGTCATCGTCTTTTCTTGAAACTCTTGAATAATAAATCTCGCAATTAGACTTGCTCCGAAAATCATAAACACTCCTCGTGAAAATGTTTCAATTATTGCAAACGTTTGATTATATCCATTTACTCCTGCTTCATCCCATAATATCAACGGAATACATATAGAAAGAATACAAATTGCGATGAGTGCGCCTCTAATAACCGGCCACAACTTAAATTTCATAAGCTCAAGTCTCATTAAATTAAGCATGGATCCCCTCTCCATTCACGAGATTCAAGAAATATTCTTCTAATGAACTATGCTTTTTGTTTATACTTTCAATTTCTACGTCATTCATGATGAGCGCTTTAGAAATCGCTTGTTGCGTCTCTGTCATTTCGTACACGCGAATGATATTCTCACTCAGAATTTTGTAATTTGTTATACGTAGTTTGTTTTCTAAAACATACGCTGCTCGTTTTACATCTTGAACGTGAATTTCAATATACTCCGTTTGCTTACCATTAATACTGTTCATTGAAACTTCTTTTATCAATTTCCCATTTTGAATAACCCCTATTGTATCTGCCATTTGCTCCATTTCACCTAAAATATGACTAGATACTAATAAAGTAATTCCATATTCTTTACAAAGCATTTTAAATAGATCACGCAATTCTCTAATCCCAATTGGATCTAAACCATTAATTGGTTCATCTAAAATTAATAGCTCTGGCTTTGTCAGAATCGCTCTGGCAATTCCTAACCTTTGTTTCATCCCTAATGAAAAATCTTTTACCTTTTTATTCTCCACGTTGTGTAAATTGACAAGGTCTAATGCATGCTGGATCCCCTTCTTGTCGTAGTAACCCATATATTCGCAATGAAGATATAAATTTTCCTTAGCTGTTAACTTGTCATAAAAAATAGGGTATTCAATAATTGTTCCCATACGTTTTAACACATCATAAGATGTATCTGTTAATTTCTCACCGAAAATTTCAATATCCCCACTCGTTGGTTTTATTAAATTTGTAATCATCTTCATAATCGTTGTTTTACCAGCACCGTTTGGCCCTAAAAAACCGTAGATCTCCCCTTTTTTCACATGCATATTAACCCCAGAAATTACTTCTTTCCCCTCAAATACTTTTGTTAACTGATTTGTTTTTAATACATAGGACATATCATTTTCCCCTTTCGCTTCCACTTCATACTTCCCCCGCATTAACGGGCAGTAAGATTCCCCTAACTCGAAGGAAGATAAAACTGCCCGTAAATGCCCGATTGGTTCAACTAACCATCAGTGGGGGATAAAGCCTCCCCACTGATGGAAGTTTCACTTTATATCATAGACAATGAAAATCTCTTTTTTCTTACCCATTCCTTACAAATTCCTTACGTTCAAAAAAAAGCTTGTAGAATACTCTTTTCTACAAGCTAAAACTCTATTTTTTTCAGTACAATTGTAAATACCGTTTTCTTATATGGCGTACTAGAAAGATGAATTTCTCCTCCTAACGCTTCCACAAGTCGTTTTGTAATCGTAAGCCCAAGACCGCTGCCTTGATACAATCGGTTCCTTGAATCTTCTAACGTATACATGCGTTCAAATACTTTATCAATATGCGATTCATCAATTCCTTTACCACAGTCCCACACATCAACATACACGCACCTATCATCATCTCTTAATGTAATACCAAGTGTTTTCCCATCATATCCATACGCAATTGCATTGGATATTAAATTATTCAACACCCTACCTAATACTTCTGTATTTCCAAGTGCATATACATTTTTCTCCGGTATATCAATATGCACCTCAAATCCTTTGGTCGTTACTAAATCATAAAACGTTAAAATCTTTTCTCGGCATACTTCATTCATATTCACCTTTGTCATTTCGACTGCTTTATCTCCAGATTCTAATTTCGCCAAATCAAAAAATTTATGAATAAGTTCCATTACTTCCAAAGTTTTCAAATGTACCTTTTCTAGCAATACTTGTCGTTCTTCTTCACTTATCGTTTTATCCACATTTAACATTTCTGTATACCCAAGAATAACAGTGAGCGGTGTTTTTAAGTCATGTGAAATGTTAGAAAGCATCTTTCTCATCGAAATTTCAACCTTCGCATGATCAGCATTCGTTTTTTGTTTCGCATCTAATAAATGATTAATTGCTACTAATAATTTTTGCAGTTCTTTATCATCCGTCACAACTAATAATTTCTCACCTGTTTGCTGCTTTACAATATCCTGTAACTTTTCATATGTATAGCGTACATTTGCACTTTTACTTTTCTGTATTCTATATTGAAAATAAATAACACCTAATAATATGAAGATAACGATCGTTAAAAGAGAGATCATACTACATCACTTCCAACTTATAGCCAATGCCCCATAATGTTTTAATATATTCTGGATTAGAAGGATCATCTTCAATCTTTTCACGCAACCGTCTCATGTGAACATTAATCACGTTATCATCACCATAATATTCTTCATTCCAAATCAGGTTATAGATTTGTGCTTTTGTAAATACACGATTTTGATTCTTCACAAATAGTTTTAAAATCTCAAATTCTTTCAAAGTCAATTTTAGCTGTTTTTCTTTTTTTTGCACAGTGAAATTAATCAGATCAATTTTTAAATCACCAATCTCAATCGTTTCTTCTTTCTGCTCCGTGGCTGAATACTTTGTAGATCTTCGAATGCTTGCCTTTACCCGAGCTGCCAGTTCAATCATAGAAAATGGTTTACAGATGTAGTCATCTGCTCCAAGTCCTAAACCGACCGCCTTATCCACATCCGTATCTTTTGCGGACATCATTAAAATCGGCACAGCACTTTTTTCGCGAATGATTCTCACAACTTCTAATCCGTCTAGCTTTGGCATCATGATATCGAGAATGATTAAATCAAATGAGCCTTTTAGAAATGTGAGAACTCCTTCTTCTCCATCAGATGCAATTGTTATTTGAAAGCCCTCTTTAGTTAAATATTTCTCGACCATTTCTTGAATAGAGCTATCATCTTCCACTAACAAAATATGATGTGACATGCTTCTACCCCCTTTTTTACAAACATTAACAATTTAATTGTAACTGAAGTCAATAAAGGTGAAAAGAATTATATGAAAATTCAATCCGACTTCATTTCTTTTCATAACAATGTTATGATGGAACTCACAACCATTGTTTACAATTAACCTAATATAAAGGAGTTTTACCATGTCAGAAAATAAAAAAGTAAGCTTAGCTGATTTAATGCGCGAACAACTTGCAAAGAAAAAGCAAGGAAATGGAAACGGAGCAAATACTGCAAATCAAAGTCAAGCAACGAAAAAACTACAAAACCAACAAACGAAGAAAACGAACAACCAACGTAGACGTACAGGTGTGTAAATGAACGGGCAAAAACGAGCTAACATTTCACCAGGTCTTGAAGTTGATATTGTCTTAAAAAAAGACCAACGTACTGGTACACTCACTAGAGGGATTGTAAAAGATATTTTGACAAACTCACCGTCTCATCCGCACGGTATTAAAGTGCGCTTACAAGACGGACAAGTTGGCAGAGTGCAGCATATTGTTCAATAGGAAAAGGAGCTCATTTTGAAATTGAGCTCCTTTTCTTATATCGTTTTTTATCTGTAAATCGATATCCTTTGTCAAAATGTTGATATATTTTAATTATCCTTTAATTTTTTCAATAAAAACAACCTTTAAATAGTCGCCTTCTTTAAATTGGTCAATCGTACGGAAATCTTCTGGCAAAGAATATTCTTCTAATATTTTATATTTGCCATTCATTTCTTTGAACGCTGTATCAATAAAGCCTTTAAATTTTTTCATATCAAATGTACTGCAGTTTGTAGAAGCAACGATAATACCGTTGTTTTCTGTAATGGAGATTGTTTCTTTTAATAGGTTTTTATAGTCTTTTGCTGCACTAAATGTATATTTTTTAGACCGTGCAAAGCTTGGTGGATCTAATACAACCATGTCAAACTTCATCTGTTTCTTCGCTGCGTATTTAAAGTAATGGAAAACGTCTTCTACAATAATATCTTGTGCTTCATAGTCAATGCCGTTCACGCTAAATTGTTCAATTGTTTTACTTAAACTACGATTCGCAAGATCAACACTTGTTGTTTTTGTCGCTCCGCCAAGCGCTGCGAATACAGAGAAAGCACCTGTATAAGAGAACATATTTAACACTGTTTTACCTTTCGCGTATGTGTCACGAATTTGTTTTCGAACGTTACGCTGATCTAAGAATACGCCAACCATCGCACCATCATTTAAATACACGGCAAAGTTTACACCGTTCTCTTTCACGATGATTGGGAACTCGCCGCGCTCTCCAGCAACAAAATCATCGTCTTCCATATACTTTCCTTTTGTATCAAAACGCTTCTTCTGGTAGATTCCTTTAAAGTTTGCTACTTTTTGAAGAGCCCCAATGATTTCATCTTTAAAAGAATAAATCCCTTCACTATACCAGCTAATTACATAATAGCCATCGTAATAATCGATGATTAAACCACCAAGGCCATCACCTTCACCATTTACAGCGCGGAATGCAGTCGTGTCATTCGATTTGTAAAAACCTTTTCTCTTATGTAACGCTGATTTGATTTTTCTTTCAAAGAAAGCTTGGTCAATGTGCTCCTGCTCTTTTCTTGTTAAAATCCAGCCATATCCTTTATTTTGCTTTCCGTAATATCCTTTACCAAGAAATTGGTTCTTCTCATCAACAATTTTGATGATTGCCCCCTCTTCACGTATATCATTTAAGTTTTGAATTGCATCTTTTAAAATAAGTGGATAGCCACTTTTAATTTCTTTTATAAATTTCGGTTTTATCTTTACAGTTACTTCTGATCGCATGTAATGTCTTCCTTTCCATTTGAATGCTTTCTATTCTATAGGAAGCATTTAAAAAACGAGACTGAAAAAACAGCCTCGTTTCACTATACCATATTATTGCTTTGCGAGTACAACCAGCTCGTTGCCTAGAACGACTGTTATATATTTATCCCGCTATTTGCGGGCAGTAAGACTCCCATCTCAAAATTCGGCAAAAGCAAAGAAGTTAGGTGGGAGATCAACTGCCCGTAAAAGCCCGATTGGTGAGGGCCAATAATCAGTGGAGGATGAAGAAAATCCCTACTGATTAAAGTTTCACTTTATACGATGTAAAAGATGAGACTCTTATCTAAAGATCAGTCTTAGAGCACTGTCCAACGGAAAAACCCTGTACATAAACAAGAATAAACAAAAACTTTCATTTCTCTCAAAAACCAAATAATAGATTTTTAATATTGTGGTTTTTCACGAAACCATAATGTAGCAATCCATTTTTCTCCTTCATGTACCGCACAACCTTCATGCAATGAAAGGGGATGTGGTTCATTTGTCCCTCTTTTACAATTTTCAAAAACTAATAATTTCCCTTCGCTTGGAGTAACTGTAAGATTCAGAGAGGGAAAAAAAGTTTCTCCACCTGCATTAACTGTATTCAAATAAAGAATAGCTGTATAAAGTCGTTGTCCCCCTTGTTCAACTCGGTTCCTCCCATCTTCGTGCCAGGTACCATAACAATCAATATGAGCATCAAATTTCCCCCCAACTTCATATCTCGCTGCTTGTAATGGCTCAGCGTGATTAAGCGGCAAGGGCATAGCAGTAGCAATAAGTTCAGATACTTGACTAACAAGTCCATGTGAATAGTGTGGAAGCCAAGTAAAATCTGATTTCCGTTCCCCTGTATGTCCATAGGCTTGTGCGGGTTGGATGTGCTTTTTAGATAGTTCGATTAACTCTTGGCATTCTGCTGGTGTAATTATTTGTTCATACTGGGCTACAAAAGGCTCATCATGGAGAACAATTGGCTTTTTATTCATAAGGTGTATTCCTCCTCAAACTTTATTGAACGACGATATTATATTATGTGGGTGAAACTGAATAGGTGTTACAAACAAGGATTAATAAAATGACAGTCTTTTTTAGCTTGAAAACTCCTTCGTCAATGAACAATAGATTTAGATAAAGTGAAACTTTAATCGGTGGGGATTTTCTTCATCCCCCACTGATTATTGGCCCTCACCAATCGGGCTTTTACAGGCAGTAATGCGGGGTACATTTCCCAACATCTCACTTTCTATATATGTAAGCTTTTCTACAAAAAAAAGAGACTTTCTTTCAAAGAAAGCCTCTTTACCTTATTTCCCTACAACAACTTCTCGCTTCTGAAAAGCCGAAACAACATACCCAACAAACATACCGATCATTCCTGGAATTAACCATCCAATCCCTACACTATAAAACGGAACTTTTTCTAAAATCGGCGCTAATGCTGCAATTTGAATGTGTGCATTATTTAATCCATCGAAAAAGCTAATAACAAATGCTCCTATAATACCACCCACATACATTGCCAACGGGATACGAAGGTAATTTTCAATTAGCGATAATATGATTAATACGATTCCAATTGGATAGATTGCTATTAAGATTGGTAATGCTAATGCATTTAATTGTGTTAAACCTAGGTTTGCTACCATAAATGCTAACACGCAGAAGATAAAAACAACTTTTTGATAAGACAGCTTTGGTAGTAGTGCTGAGAAAAAATCTCCACAAGCTGCGACAATCCCAACAGAAGTTGTTAAACATGCAGCCGCAATTGCTACCCCAAGTAGTAGTGTGCCGTAATTTCCAAATAAATGATGAACAACGTTTGTTAAAATAACACCGCCGTTTTCTCCCATTCCAAGCGATACACTAGAAGCCCCAAGGTAAGCGAGTGCTAAGTAAACGATAAGTAAGCCAAGTGCTGCAATAATTCCTGCAAAGATTGTTACTTTCGCAATACTTTTCTTATTTGTAATCCCTTTTCCTTTTAAAGCATTGATAACCACATTTCCGAAAACAAGTGCTGCTAATCCGTCTAATGTTAAATATCCATCAATAAATCCTTTAAACAGTGGATCTTTGTATGTTTCTGTCGGTGCACCGAACTCTCCAATTGGTGTAATAAGTGCTTTAATAACAATAATTGCAATGACAGCTAATAAAATTGGTGTTAATACTTTTCCGATGCGCCCTACTAATTTTGAAGGGTTTAATGCTAAATAGAAAGTAACTGCAAAGAAAATGAATGTAAAGATAACAAGTGGATATGCTTGGCTCGCTACTGAACTTGATAAAAATGGAGCGACTCCCATCTCATAAGCAACCGTTCCTGTACGCGGAACGCTGACAAATACACCTAAACATAAATAAATCGCAACTGTAAAAACAAGTGCAAATAACGGATGCACGCGACCTGCTAATTCATTGATATCTCCTTTTAAAGCAATGACAATAACCCCTAGTAAAGGAAGTCCTACCCCTGTAATGATAAAACCAAACAACGCAATCCATACATCTGTTCCAGCACCTTGTCCTAACGCTGGTGGAAAAATCATATTACCTGCGCCGAAGAATAGTGCAAATAACATTAAACTTATTGCAAACATCTCAGATAACTTTAAAGATGATTTCATTTTCATTTACCTCCTAAAAATCAATAAATAGACAAAATATTCAGAAATAAAAACTCGTTACATTTCCTCTTTCAATCCTACTTCCCCTATAAAAGAACGCAAAAAACACTCGTCCCTAACAAAGGGACGAGTGTTGAAATCGTGGTTCCACCCTTATTCTAATAAAATGAATGTATAACGAAATAAACTCATTTTATAGCTCGTGTAAATTGATAACGGTTTTATCCGTCAAGAATTACAATGCATCATGCCGTTCACTCTTGAAGTTTAGAGGTGGTAAGTGTATCTTTTCGTATTAGGAAGCTCACAGCCTAAGGCTCCCCTCTCTGAGAATCGTAAAAAATAACTCGTGTCCTCATCATTACTTTTATAAAATATATTGTCGAATATTGTTGTTTTTTATTATATGGGCTATTTTTAAAAAAATCAATAGTTTTATTTTTTTAAAAATAAACACAGAAAAACAACTATAACTGCTTCAATAATTCCTGTAACTCTTGCACTGTGACATTCCGCCACTCTCCAGCCTCTAATCCATCAAGCTTAATATTCATAATTCGTACGCGCTTCAGTTTTGTTACTGTATATCCAAAAGCACGGCTCATTCGACGAATTTGTCTGTTCATTCCTTGCGTTAAAATAATTCGAAATGTAGAACTATTTACTCGTGTCACTTTACACTGCTTCGTTATTCCATCTTTAATCTTCACGCCACGGGACATTCCGTCAATAAACCAATCTGTAAATGGCTTATCGACCGTTACAATATATTCTTTTTCATGCTCATAATCTCCGTGTAAAATTTGATTGGCAATCCTTCCATCATTCGTTAACAAAATCAATCCTTCCGACGCTTTATCTAAGCGGCCAACTGGAAAGATTCTTTCGGGATGATTGATATACTCGATGATATTCCCGTCAATATGATCCGCAGCTGTACAAGTAATGCCAACTGGTTTATGGAAGGCAATGTAGATTTTTTCTTTGTCCTCTTTTTCAATCGTTTTGCCATCAATCATTACAATATCATTCTCTGTAACAATCGTACCGTGCTTACACACTTCACCGTTAATTGCCACGAGGTCCGCTTTAATAAGGCGGTCTGTTTCTCGCCTTGAGCAGGATAATGCTTCGCTTATAAATTGGTTAATTTTCATGTCATATTCCTTTTTTCTTATAGATTATCCGAAAAGAAAAAGCATCAATCTCAGGCGGTATACTGATGCCGAGATTGACGCTCCCTTACTTCGCAAAAACCACTAAATAAATAACCCCAATCACCAAAAATATTCCGCAACAAGCTAACAATACTTTTGCAAGTTTGTCCATAAACATATAATGGTTTCCCCTTTTGCTTGGTTTTGTGTTATTTTAATTCGACAACTGTTACGCCTAGGCCTCCCTCGCCCATGTCACCGTAACGGTAGTTTTTCACGCCGCGATGTTTTTTCAAGTAGTCTTGTACACCTTGGCGAAGTGCTCCTGTTCCTTTTCCGTGAATGATGGATACACGCGGATAGTTTGCAAGCTGTGCATCATCTAAATATTTTTCAACGCGCATCATCGCATTTTCAAAACGCTCGCCACGAAGGTCAAGCTCTAAGGAAACGTGATAGTCTCTTCCCTTAACAGTCGCGACTGCTTTCTTCTCAACCGGTTGTGGCGTATTAATGTACTCCATATCGGATTCTTTCACTTTCATCTTCAGAATACCAATTTGGACGTTCCACTCATTATCGCTTACTTTTTTCAGCAGCTGTCCTTTTTGACCGAATGTTAATACTTTCACTTCGTCGCCTGCTCGCAATTGTTGTTTTGGCGCTGTGTTTTTCACTTTTACTCTTTGTTTTTTCACAAGCTCTGGCGCTGCCCCTTCTAGACGACTTTTCGCTTCAATGAGCTCATGATCTTTCACGTTTGCAAGCTGCGCTTTACGCAGTTGACGAAGTTCATGAATGATACCTTCTGCTTCTTTTTTCGCAGCTTCTACTTTTTCTTCGCCCTCTTTTTGCGCTTTTAATAATCTTTCATCACGCTCATCGTTAAATTCAATGATTTGACGCTGTAATTCACGATGAAGTTTTTCAGATTGTTTACGATGCTCTTCTGCTTCGTTCCATTCGCGCTCTGCATTTTTTTGACTTTCTTCTAGCTTCGCAATCATATTTTCGATTTTATTCGTATCTGTACCAATATGATTACGAGCACGGTCAATCACGCGATCAGATAATCCAAGGCGTTTGGAAATTTCAAAAGCGTTACTGCGTCCTGGTACACCGATTAATAATTTATACGTTGGGCTTAATGTATTTACATCAAACTCAACACTTGCGTTAATAACTTGTTCACGATTGTAACCATATGCTTTTAGCTCTGGATAATGCGTTGTTGCGACAACGCGCGCTCCGCGGTTGTATACTTCATCTAAGATTGAAATGGCAAGCGCAGCCCCTTCTTGTGGGTCTGTTCCGGCACCTAATTCATCGAATAATACTAAGCTTTCAAAGTCAGCTTTTTCTAAAATATCTACAATGTTCACCATATGTGAGGAGAACGTACTTAAGCTTTGTTCAATCGATTGTTCATCACCGATATCAGCAAAAATGTTTTTAAACACACAAATCTCAGATTCGTCTAATACTGGAATATGAAGGCCAGATTGCGCCATTAATACACAGATACCGACTGTTTTTAATGTAACTGTCTTACCACCTGTATTCGGACCTGTAATAACGATTGTTGTGAAGTCTTTACCAAGCATAATATCGTTTGGCACAATGATTTCCGGGTCGATAAGCGGATGACGTGCTTGTCTTAAATTCATATAGCGTTCATTATTTACAATTGGTTTTGTAGCTTTGATTCGCTTTGCATAAAATGCTCTCGCAAAAATGAAATCAAGATTCGCAATAACCTCTACGTTTGCTAATACAGTATCTGCTTCTAGTGCTACTTCTTCTGTTAACACCATTAAGATGCGCTCTACTTCTTGTTTTTCTTTCACGCGTGCTTCTTGCAATGCGTTATTTAGTTCCACAATGACTTGTGGCTCAATAAATAACGTTTGTCCAGATGCCGATTGGTCATGAACAATACCACCATAAACACCGCGGTATTCTTGCTTCACAGGAATTACATAGCGATCATTACGAATTGTTACGATTGCATCTGATAGCATCTTCTGTGCATTAGAAGATCGCGTCATATTTTCAAGTTTCTCACGAATGCGGCTTTCCGCAGTACGGATTTGGTTACGGATACCGCGCAGTTTATCACTGGCACTATCAACTACTTCGCCACCATCACCAATGCAGCTTGTAATTTTCTTTTCTAAATCATATAGAGACACAATTTGCGCCACATAGGTTTCTAAGATTGGAAGCTCTACGCCATTATCAACCATATCTTCAATAAATCGCTTCATTTGGCGGCTACCATACATCGTACTTGCAATATCAAGAAGTTCATGTGGACTTAACATACTTCCAATTTTCGCACGTTTTACATTTGGACGAATATCAAAAATCCCACCGAGCGGCACATGTCCTTTTAAGCGAATGACTTTTGCTGCTTCATCCGTTGTCTCTTGCATTTCTACAATTTCTTCAAAATCTGTACTTGGCACAAGGCTCTTCACTTTATCACGACCAAGTGAAGAAGCAACATGCTCAAGTAATTGTTCTTTTACTTTGTTATATTCTAATACACGCAACGTTCGTTCTAACATAAGTTGCCTGTCCCCCTTGTGTTACTTATTCCGTTTAATAAAATCTAATAAACGTTTAATATCCCATGTGTTAATCACAGTATCTTTTTGAATCCAGCCTTTACGTGCTGCCGCTACACCTGTTTCCATATCTTCTAACATTTCAAGTGTATGAGCATCGGTATTAATTGCTACTTTCACACCAGCATCTTGCGCTTGCTTTAGTAATTTTGCGCTTAAATCTAATCGGTTCGGATTCGCATTTAACTCTAAAACTGTATCTGTTTCTTTCGCAAGTTCAATGAGTAAATCTGTATCTACATCATACCCTTCGCGTCGTCCAAGGAGACGACCTGTTGGGTGGGCAATCATTGTAACATGCTTATTTTCAATTGCTGTGCGCAAACGTTTCATAATCGTTTCACGGTCTTGTGAGAAACTAGAGTGGATTGCACCAATTACATAATCAAGTTCTGCTAATACTTCATCATCAAAATCTAGCGTTGCATCTGGTAAAATGTCCATTTCGATTCCGCGTAAAATTGTGATATCCGGGTATTTTTCGTTAATGCGCTCAATCTCTTTTCCTTGTTCACGAAGACGCTCTTTCGTTAAACCATTTGCTACTTTCAAATATTGCGAGTGATCAGTAATTGCCATAAATTTATACCCACGCCCTCGGCACGCTTGTACCATTTCTTCAATGGAAAAAGCACCGTCGCTCCATGTTGTATGCATATGTAAATCACCTTGTATGTCAGAGAACTGAATTAAATTCGGATATTCTTTAATTAATTCGACCTCTTTTCCATCTTCACGTACTTCTGGTGGAATGAACGGCAATCCAAAATGAGCAAAAAATGCTTCTTCTGTTTCAAACGTCTTCACTTCACCCGTTTCTAAGTTTTCCACACCGTACTCACTAATCTTTTCACCTTTATCTTTCGCAATTTGGCGCATTCTTACGTTATGATCTTTTGAACCTGTGAAATGATGAAGAGTTGTAATAAATTCCTCAGGTTTTACAAGACGGAAATCAATCGAAATATCATATTCATATTGAAGTCGAACGGATACTTTTGTATCACCGCTTGCAATGACTTCAATCATATTATCAAACTGTAATAAATGTTCACGTACCGCTGCTGGCTCTGTCGTTGCGATGATGAAATCTAAATCTTTCACTGTTTCGCGAACGCGTCGTAAACTACCAGCGCGAGAGAATCGAACAATTTCCTGGATATTCGACAATTTCTCTTCTATTTCCCCGGCAATAGGTAGGACCATTGCAATCGGTAAACGCTCTGGACGAGATCCAACTTGAGCAATCGCTTCTAATATTTTCTCTTCCGTTTTCTTACCGAACCCTGCTAATACCTGTACTTTATTTTCTTCACAAGCCCTTTGCAATGTTTCCATATCAATAATGCCAAGCTCTTTGTACAACTTTGCTACTTTCTTGCCACCAAGCCCCGGTAATTTTAATAATGGTAATAGGCTGCTCGGCACTTCTTTTTCAAGTTCCTCCAATACTTCTGAAGTTCCCGCTTCAATATATTCTTGAATAACTGCCGCTGTTCCTTTTCCAATGCCCGGAATCTTTGTAAAATCTTCAATTTCAGAAAGACTACGATCATCGCTTTCTAATGCTGCTGCCGCTTTACGAAATGCGGATATTTTAAATGGATTTGCGCCCTTAAGTTCCATAAAAAGGCCGATTGTCTCCAGTAATTTAATCACTTGTTTTTTATTTACTTTCATTCTTGCCCCGCCTTTCTTTCATAGAAAAAACTTCTCTTTCAGAGAAAAGAGAAGTTATACTTTGCTACCTGTCTGCCATAGTTCCTTCACCTTTTCAGAAAGAATCGGTGTATCGTCTACAATTATTTTGCTGATTGATGATTTTTGCAGTGGCGTTTGTACTTGTTCAATCGGAAGAATTGTTCCAATAATAATTAAGACAAACAAAATAATGTACACTTCTAAAAAGCCAAGAAGTGCCCCAGCAAACGCATTCACCTGTTTTATAACTGGGATTTCTGTAAACATATTCAGCAAATTCCCAAGCAATGAAAGTGCGATTCTTGTAATAATAAATAATACAATGAACGCAATTGCTTGATAGAATACTGCTTCGATATTATTCGCATCAATCCATTCTGGAACAGATACATTCTTATCAAATGGATATGGAATAAATTTCTCAAACGTTGGTGCTAAATCTTTGCAGTACCAGTATGCAACAAGGTATGCGATAATAAAGCTTGTTAACTTTACAAGTTGCAGGACAAATCCTCTTTTTAAACCAAGGAAAAATCCCATAACAAGCAGTAAAATGATAATAATATCAATCATGTTTTATTCCATTCCTTTTTTTGTCATACTTTCTTTCAATTTTTCATGTTCATCTTTTAATTTTATGTAATCGTGTATGACGTTTACCGCCGTCAATACCGCTAGTCTACTCGTATCAAGCGAAGGATTCTTGGCATTGAGTTCGCGCATTTTATCATCCACAATCGCTGCTACCATGCGGATATGACTTGTACTTTCATCGCCAACAACTGAATATTGTTGACCATAGATTTCTACATTAATTCGACTTTTATTTCCCTTTTGTTGTGACAACTCACCGGCCTCCAATCACGTACAGAATCCTAAAGTTTATCATACCATGAACAATCATAATATGGAAACAGAAAGAACAATCCGATATGATAAAAATAACAATATAAAAAAAGGAGCGACTACTTTGTCAAATTCTATCGTAATCCAAACAAGTTCTAGAGCAATTGAAGACATGAAACAGCAGTATAAACAAGCTATTAGCCCAAAAGTTCCGCAAGGCGGTGTCTTTATGGCAAAAGTCCCATCTTGTACAATTACAGCCTATAAATCAGGTAAAGTAATGTTTCAAGGTATTCGTGCTCAGGAAGAAGCTGCACGTTGGCAAAATGTTTCTCAAGCACCTAAATCTTCTGTTAAGAAAACAGCAAATTCACACCGCTATGCTCCGCCTTCTTCCATTGGAACAATGTCTATAGCAGGATCCGATGAAGTAGGTACTGGAGATTACTTCGGACCGATGACAGTTGTTGCTGTATATGTAGATGCAAAGCAAATTCCATTGTTAAAAGAACTTGGTGTAAAAGACTCTAAAAATTTAAACGATGCGCAAATTGCTGAAATTGCAAAGCAACTACTTAGCGTTGTTCCTTACAGCTCTCTCGTTTTGCATAATGAAAAATATAACGAACTGTTCGAAAAAGGGAACAATCAAGGTAAACTAAAAGCGCTCTTACACAATAAAGCTCTTACAAATTTACTAAAAAAGATTGCGCCGACAAAGCCAGAAGGCATCCTAATTGACCAATTTACACAACCTGATACATATTATAAATACTTAACAAAACAAAAAGAAGTACAGCGTGAAAACGTGTATTTTGCAACCAAAGGCGAAAGTGTCCATTTAGCAGTTGCCGCAGCTTCCATTTTAGCTCGTTACTCATTCGTAAAACAGTTTGATGAACTAAGTAAAAAAGCAGGTATGCCACTTCCGAAAGGAGCGGGCAAGCAAGTTGATATTGCCGCAGCTAAATTGATTCAAAAACTAGGAAAAGAACACCTTCCTGAGTTTGTAAAACTTCACTTTGCAAATACGGAAAAAGCATTTCGTTTGTTGAAAAAATAGCTATTTTTTAGTATCGACAATATATAAATAAACTAAACAAAATAAAAACATATAAATAAGAGTAGTCGACATGACTACTCTTATTTATATGTTTAGCTTCGTTTTTGCCTCTTATTTGATGAAGGTACTTTAAAGGAACCCGTTTCGTATGTTGTAGTTCCTTGACCTTCAACTTGCGGAGAACCAAGACCTGCTCTAGAAGGATCTTTTTTTACTTTTTTACCCATTTTGTTCACCCCCAACGTTACTTTTTGCTTAGAGGTGAGAAACTATGCAGCCTAACAATCAGAATATACACTGCTTACTCAAGCAATAGAAAATCGCTCTTCCACTTTCATTTCTATTAACGCTAAGTGTACTTTCCTGAGGAACGAGTCTGTTCTTCACTAATATCCCATAGACGCTTTGCGGCATCCATATCCAATGCAACCTCAGATGGTGTTTTCACTTGCCTATCGGCATAGTAACCGCCACTATGTTTGGTAACATCGATTGCTTCTGCCAGCCACACTAAAGTTTCAGCGCCCTCTTCAGGAGTACGAGAGAAAGGTTTCATTGCTGCCATAGTTAAGCGAGCTACAAAACCATTATCCTGATTGAAATTCGTGGCCACCAGTCCCGGGTCGAAGCAGTAAGCTGTGACACCTGTTCCCTCTAGCCGCCGTGCCAACTCAGAAGTGAATAAAATGTTAGCCAGTTTTGTTTGCCCATAACGCATCGTAGGACCACCCATTAATTTCTTAACACCACGATAAAGTTGTTCTGCATCTAAATCACTGAAATCAATTCCCTTTTTAGCCATTTTATGACCATGAGATGCGGTAGTAATGACGCGAGCAGGGGCACTTTCCTTTAAACGATCAAGCAGCAAATTAGTAAGTAGAAATGGACCTAAATGGTTAACCGCCCAGGTCATCTCCAAACCGTCCTCCGTAAGTTGCCGTGTTTGAAATAAAGCACCCGCATTATTAGCTAATATATCTATTCTAGGGCACTTTTCTAAAATATCAGTAGCTACTTGGCGTATAGACCGCTGGGAAGCCATATCAGCTAGAAATACGTCTACCACTGTATTCCCATCCGCTAAACCCTTAATTTGAGTCACAATATCATTTACTTTTGCTTCATTACGTGCAATGATTCCTAGCTTGGCACCACGCTCCGCAAGTACCTTAGCTGCCGCTAGCCCAATACCACTTGTCGCGCCAGTGATTACTACATACTTGTCACGCACCGTCCACTCTAAACGACTGGTAATTCCCCCCATCACCACAAAACCCCTCTCACGATTTTCATAATTGTTTCATTCGTTTTACTATATATGAAATGAAAAGGGAACTATGAACAATATTTTTTATCCTATCTCAAAATACTTTATAGATTTGAGCTCTGGTTACATCCTCTTCTAAATAAAAAAGCGAGAGCAATTGCTCTCGCTTTTTTATCTTAAAACTCCGAAGAACCTGGAGTTCTTGGGAATGGAATTACGTCACGGATGTTCGCCATACCAGTGATGTACATTAGGAAACGTTCGAAACCTAGACCGAATCCAGCGTGTTTTGTACCGCCATATTTTCTAAGTTCTAAGTACCACCAATAGTCTTCTTCATTCATGCCTAATTCTTTAATTCTATCTACTAAAACATCCATTCTTTCTTCACGTTGGCTACCGCCGATTAATTCGCCGATGCCAGGAACTAGAAGGTCAGTAGCAGCTACTGTTTTACCGTCATCATTCATACGCATGTAGAATGCTTTAATGTCTTTCGGATAGTCAGTTACGAATACAGGGCGTTTGAAGATTTCTTCTGACAAGTATCTTTCGTGCTCTGTTTGTAAATCAATACCCCATTCTACTGGATATTTGAAGTCTGCACCTGACTCTTGAAGCACTTTAATTGCTTCTGTATATGTGATACGGCCGAAGTCAGAGTTAATTACGTTGTTCATGCGCTCTAGAACTGTTTTATCGACAAAGCTGTTGAAGAATTCCATCTCTTCTGGTGCATGCTCTAGTACATATTTCATTGCATATTTCAGCATATCTTCTGTAAGATCCATTACATCTTCAAGTTCAGCGAATGCAATCTCAGGCTCCACCATCCAGAACTCAGCTGCGTGGCGAGTTGTGTTTGAGTTTTCTGCGCGGAATGTAGGTCCGAATGTGTATACATCACGGAACGCTAATGCATAAGCTTCCGCATTAAGCTGTCCACTTACTGTTAAGTTTGTTTCTTTTCCGAAGAAGTCTTTTGATTCATCAACTTTTCCGTCTTCACCTTTTGGCAAGTTGTTCATATCTTGCGTTGTTACGCGGAACATTTCGCCCGCACCTTCTGTATCACTACCAGTAATAATTGGTGTGTGAACATGTACGAATCCACGCTCTTGGAAGAATTGGTGGATTGCAAACGCTGCGATAGAACGCACGCGGAATGTTGCAGAGAATGCATTTGTTCTTGGACGTAAATGAGCGATTGTACGTAAGTATTCAAACGTGTGACGCTTCTTTTGAAGTGGGTAATCAGAATCTGATAAGCCCTCGATGTCAATTTTTTCTGCTTTAATTTCAAATGGTTGCTTCGCTCCAGGGGTTGCAACTAGCTTACCTTCTACTTTAACTGAAGAGCTAAGTGGAAGTTTTGCAATTTCTTTGAAGTTATCTAATTCTGTATCGAAAACGATTTGAACGCTTTTGAAGAAGCTACCATCGTTTAATTCGATGAAACCAAATGCTTTTGAATCACGTAAGTTACGAATCCAACCTGATACTTGTACTGTTTGATCTGCGTATTTATCTGTATCTCTATACAGACTTTTTACTAATGTGTTTTCCATAGTGAAATTCTCCTTTGCTGATATATTTGAATACAAAAAAACCTTTCATCCATAAAGGGACGAAAGGTTAAACTTCGCGGTACCACCCAATTTGTCATAAAGACCAACTTTAACTCGTATGTATGTACATACTTCCCGGTTTGTAACAGGCCGGCTTCCCGTCTAAGTCTACTCTTGAATATAAGATTCAATTTCGGTTAGCAACTCCAAGGTGTTCTTCATATATACCGCCTCATCAGGCTCTCACCGTCCCTGACTCGCTATGGATTATAGTATATACTACTTTTCCTTATCATCGTCTTTCATTTTGTTAAACTAAAATTAATGTACTACATTCGAGGGAAAGATGCAAGTTGTTGTTGAGCGCACCACACAGCTTGTCCCCCCAGCACTTGCAAATACCGTTACCTTCACACAAACGGTTGAAGCGGATATTGAAAGCGTAATCCCAGAAAAAGTTGTAATCTGTGGGGTAGTTCATAAAACTTTAACTTACACTGCTGTTTTAGAAAATGGCACTCTAGTACCGGGTTTTCAAGTTTTCGACGATATCCCTTTTCAATGTGTTATTGACCGCGAAGATGCCAATGAAGGAGACCTTTTCGAAGTCACGGGTGTAGCAATTCTTGGACAAGTTTCTGCCCAAGAACAAAATTTTGGATTTATAAACGACTTGCGAGTTGCTTTTAAATTCCAAGAAAAAGAGATCGTCAAAGTCTGCATTAGAAGACTAGGAGTAACTGGTACTGAAGTAGCTATTGGACTAGGATTTACAAGTGCAGATTGTAACGTTCCCGTTGTTGCACCAGGTCGTTTGTTAGTGAATGGCATTGGATTTGCAGGAATACCAGTTTCTTTCACAATACAAGGTGCAGCAACTGTCTCTCCAACTACAGTTTTTACAGAAGCAGATGGATTCTTCCACACTACCGTCACTGCTTTTGGACCTGGAGATATAACCCTTATAGCTTCAGGTACAGTAAATGGGGTTCCTTTCTTCGGAGAAGTAACCACCCCTTCACCTTGCGTGTGATGAAATGAAGATTCCATCAGCGGAATTTGAACAAGTTGCGCAAGTGAAAAAAAATAATAAAAAAGCAGCCAAATGGCTGCTTTTTTATTATTTACGTAACTCCGCACCAAATTTCTCTTCTACCACCGCTAATACACGGCTATGTGCTTCTGTCACTTCTTCATCTGTTAATGTACGCTCTGGGTCGAAGTAGTTCATAGAGAATGCAAGTGATTTCTTGCCTTCTTCCATTTTTTCACCTTCGTATAAGTCGAATAGTGTTACTTCTTTTAGAAGTTCTCCACCTGCTTCTGCAATTACTTGCTTCATTTCGCCAGCTTTTACTTCCGTATTTACTACAACTGCCATATCACGTGTCATAGATGGGAAACGTGGAATTGCTGAGTAGTAAGTTTCTTCTGTATCAGCAGCAAATACTTTTACTAGAGACAATTCGAATACGAACGTATCTTTCACATCTAATTGTTTTTGTGCTTCTGGGTGTAACTGACCGATGAAACCTATCACTTCTTCGTCTAGTAAGATATCAGCTGTACGGCCTGGGTGCATACCTTCACGTTTTGTTGGTAGGTATGTGATATTGTTTGAAACGCCAAGTACGTCGAACAATCCTTCTAATACACCTTTTGCAACGAAGAAATCAACAACTTTCTTCTCACCTTGCCATGCATGATGAAGTGCAAGACCTGTCATAACACCAGCAAGATGTTGTTCTTCTTTCGGAAGCTCGCCTTCTGCTGTTGGTAGGAAGATAGAACCTACTTCATATAATGCAACACTGTCGTTTTTACGAGCGTTGTTATATGAAACTGCTTCTAACAATTGTGGTACTAAGCTTAAACGAAGTTGGCTGCGCTCTTCACTCATTGGAAGCGCAAGATTAACAGGAGCTTTTTCGTTCGGCTCAACCATATATTGTTTTGCTTTATCAACGCTTGTTAATGAATACGTAATCGCTTCATATAAGCCAGCACCTTCTAAGTAACGACGTACTTTACGACGTTTTGCTTGCGCTACTGTTAATTTACCACGTGTCATTGTACCAGTTGGTAGTGTAACTGGAATATGATCGTAGCCGTACAGACGACCTACTTCTTCTACTAAGTCTTCTGCAATTGTAATATCAGGACGACGTACTGGTACGTTTACATGGAATGTTCCTTCTACTTCTGTAAATGGGAATTTCAAGTTTGTAAAGATTGTACCCATTTCACTTGCAGAGATGTCTGTACCTAATACACGGTTTACTTTTTCAGCTGTAACAGATACTGTACGCTCTTGTACTTGTAAGTTATCAACTTCTACTACACCTTCAAGTGCTTCACCACCAGCATATTTCGCCATTAAAGCTGCTGCATGTTGAATTGCTTCAAATGTACGTGTTGGATCAATTCCTTTTTCAAAACGTGCACTTGATTCACTGCGAAGACCTAAATCTTTTGATGTGCGGCGCACTGTTTGCCCTGCAAAGTATGCAGACTCGATCAGAACGTTTACTGTATCGTTGTCAACTTCAGATTCAGCCCCACCCATTACACCAGCAACAGCCAATGCTTTTGTACCGTTTGTAATAACAAGGTGATGCTCTTGTAGTGTACGCTCTTGATCGTCTAATGTTTGAATCTTTTCGCCTTCTTTTGCAAGACGAACAATGATTTCTTTTGAACCTAATTTATCATAGTCAAATGCATGTAATGGTTGACCATATTCAATTAAAATGTAGTTTGTAATATCAACTACGTTGCTAATTGGACGAATACCCGCTGCCATAAGGCGCGTTTGCATCCACATTGGTGATGGACCTACCTTTACGTTTTTCACCATTTTTGCGATATATAATGGATTTTGCTCTGTTGCTTCTACACTCACAGAAATATAGTCAGAAGTTTTTTCTTCTACCTCTTGTAAGTCAGCGGCTGGTAGTTTCACTTCGCGGCCATAAATAGCAGCTACTTCATATGCAACACCTAACATGTTTAAGCAATCAGCACGATTTGGTGTTAAACCAAGCTCGAGTACTTCATCATGTAAGTTTAAGATTTCAAGTGCATCTGCACCAACTTCAGCGTCACTTGGGAAGATGAAGATACCATCTGCATAATCTTTCGCAACTAATTTACCATCAATACCAAGCTCTTGTAGGGCACAAACCATACCGTGAGAAGCTTCGCCGCGTAGTTTTGCTTTTTTAATTTTGAAGTTACCAGGAAGAACCGCGCCAACTTTCGCAACTGGTACTTTTAAACCTTTTGCAATGTTAGGAGCACCGCAAATGATTTGTACTGGTTCTTCTTCACCGATGTCGATTAGACATTTGCTTAATTTATCAGCTTCTGGGTGTTTTTCACATTCTAATACGTGACCAACCACAACACCTTTTACACCTTTATTTAATACTTCAACGCCTTCTACTTCGATACCACTTTTCGTGATTTTATCTGCTAGTTCTTGTGCCGTTACATCTTTAATATCTACATATTCTTGTAACCAACGATATGATACGAACATATTTATCCTCTCCTTCCCTTACGCTCGTTTGAATTGTTGTAAGAAACGTACATCATTTGTATAGAAATGGCGAATGTCATCAACGCCGTATTTTAACATTGCGATACGCTCTGCACCCATACCGAATGCGAAACCTTGATATTCTTTTGAATCATAGCCAGCCATTTCAAGTACGTTTGGATGAACCATACCTGCACCTAAAATTTCAATCCATCCTGTTCCTTTACAAGTGCCGCAACCTTTTCCGTGACACATCATACAAGAAATATCCATCTCAACAGATGGTTCTGTGAATGGGAAGAAACTTGGACGAAGACGAATTTCACGGTCTTCACCGAACATCTTTTTCACGAATACTTGCAATGTACCTTTTAAATCACTCATACGAATATTCTTGTCAATTACAAGACCTTCAATTTGCATGAACTGATGTGAATGCGTCGCATCGTCATCATCACGGCGATACACTTTACCAGGACAAATAATTTTAATTGGACCTTTTTCTTTATTATTTTCCATTGTTCTTGCTTGCACAGAAGATGTATGTGTGCGTAGCAATGTTTCTTCTGTAATGTAAAATGTATCTTGCATATCACGCGCTGGGTGATCTTTCGGTAAGTTTAATGCTTCGAAATTGTAGTAGTCTTTCTCTACTTCTGTTCCTTCAGCTACTTCATACCCCATACCGATAAATACATCTTCAATTTGTTCAACAACCGCTGTTAACGGATGATGACAACCTGTTTCTACAGGACGGCCTGGTAATGTAACATCAATTGTTTCAGATGCTAATTTCGCTTCAATTACTGCTTTTTCGATATTGTTAATTTTGTCTTCTAAACGCGTTTGAATTGCTTCACGTACTTCATTTACTAATGCTCCCATACGTGGACGCTCTTCTGGAGATAATTTCCCCATGCCGCGTAATACTTCTGTAATCGGACCTTTTTTTCCTAAATACGCTACGCGTACATCGTTTAAGCCCTTTAGCTCTTTCGCTTCTTCAATCAGCTCTAACGCTTTTTGCTTTAGCTCTTTTAAACGTGCTTCCATTTGGAACCCTCCTAATTTTAAAAATAAAAAAACCTCGCTCCCAAAAAGGGACGAGGTAAATTCGCGGTACCACCCTAAATTGACAGAACAAGTCTGTCCACTCAATTAGTTATAACGGCTTGTTAGGCCGGAACGCCTTTACATATCAATGGTCCTGGCGTCAACTCCAGAGGTGAATTCACTTCCGTCTACCATAAGAATGCTTTCAGTCTACGGCACTCTCTCCCTATATGGCGATTTTGCAAGCTACTCTTCTCTATCAACGTCTTTTCATTATTTCACTTTTATTATATGTTCATCATGAACATGTACTTCAACTTATTATAAGAAGTTTTTTATCGATTCGCAACCGGGCTTTGTAAATAATATGTTAAAATCCCAGCAGCAACCGCGACATTTAATGATTCTGCCCCGCCGTAAATCGGAATATACAAGTTTTGATCACATTTTGCAAGAACCTCTTGGCGTACACCATTTCCTTCGTTTCCTACAATTAATGCAAAACTTCCTGCCGGTGTTACTTCACCATATGGAACTCCGTTTTCAAGAGCGGTTCCGTATACAGGAACGTTCTTTTCTTTTAACTTATCTACCCATTCTTCTAAGTTTCCTTTCACAATTGGTAAATGAAAGATAGAGCCTTGTGTAGAGCGAAGTACTTTACTATTATAAGCATCCACGCATCCTTCTCCAAGCACAACGGCATGAATACCAGCTGCATCTGCTGTACGAATAATTGTTCCTAAATTACCTGGGTCTTGTAGGCCATCTAATAATAGAAATTTCCCATCTGTAAGAGCGATTTCTTTCTCATGCTTCTCACAAACAGCAAATACACCTTGCGTCGTTTCTGTTTCACGAAGTACCTTTACAATTGCTTCCGGCACAATATACATTTCAACATCAGTAACCGTCCAATCTTTCGGAAGATCTGTCTGATCTGAGACGATAAGTTCTGTTATAACTCCTGCTTTTAAAGCTTCCTCTACTAAATGAAATCCTTCTACAAAGAATAAACCTTTTTTATCGCGCTCTTTTTTCGTCTGCAGCTTTTTCCACTGCTTTACGCGCGGATTTTGTACTGAATCAATGTTTTTCATTCTATGCATTCCCTCTCTTCTTGTCTTCTCATTATAGCCTATTTTTTATACATATTTACATAAAAAAGAACAAAAACTAACGTCAGTTTCAATTCAGAAGAAGAGGTGAAAGTGATGAACTTTAATTTACGCGGCGCTGTATTAGCAAACGTTGCAGGAAATACACAAGGCGAATTACAAGAAACAATTGTAGAAGCAATTCAAAGTGGTGAAGAAAAAATGCTTCCAGGTCTTGGTGTTTTATTTGAAGTGATTTGGCAAAATGCCGACGAAAATGGAAAGCATGAGATGTTAGAGACACTTGAGCAAGGGTTAAAAAAATAAGGCATAGGAAGTCACCTTAGCTTGAGCTAGGGTGACTTTTATGTTAGCAACAATCTCCCCAATTCTTCCATTCTTAGAAACTGTCACCACCTCTTTCCTAAACATTTCTACTTTACTAACACAGGCATGATGGAGTAAAATATTCAAAATATATTTACGTCTATCTTTTTGTTTCCATCATACACATCAACGAATAAAAGGAGTGAATGTTTTATGCGCCGTATCACGCTTGAACAAATTTTCCAACATCACATCGCACAAAAATATATAAACCGTTCCGGAATGGTCCACGCGATCGCCGTCGCTTACCATGCGTTTCACTTAGCAAAAAAGCATCACGCCTCAGTCGATGCTGCAACAAAGGCTGGTTTTCTTCATGATATAGGACATCATACATGGTACACAGGCGGAGAATGGGACTATGAATTGTATAAAAAGAATGATATACATGCGATTAAAGGAGCGGAACGAGCTCATAAATTACTAATTCGATTAGGAGAACATCCAAAACAAGCAAAGGAAATTTCTGTTGCGATTCTCTTGCACACAGATTCCTTTTTACTAGCACAAACGCTTGAAAGAACACCGTTACAAAATATTATTAAGTGGGCGGACGAAGCAGATGAAGAACCAGGTGGAGCACATCACTATCGAACAATCTCTTATGGAAAAGCATTGAAAGCAATTCAGCGATTAGATCGAATGGTAGAGCGTGAATTACAAAAACAACAACCAGCGTCCCTTGCTCGTATTTCTGTAAATAAAAGAAAAGAACAGAGCGAATTTGTTAAACAGTAATATATTTTTAATATACCGGATTGGCAATCCATACAACATCCATCACACATATAAGTGAATGGAATTAGGATAATCATAAATTGAATTATAAAAGAGGCACCGCTACATAGCGATACCTCTTTTATGATTTTACAACAACTTCAAACACTTCCTTATTTAACACTTTTCGGTAATCTATTTTCTTTTCTCCCTCTTCACCTGATGTGACTGTGGGTGTAAAAACAATTTATATCAGACTATATTCTATTTTTCAATGTTCCCCCGAATAACTAACTGTATATCATCCATACATTCTTCATGTGCGTCGTCTAAAGAAATTAAATGCTTTTGAATAAATACCTTTGATGAGTCCACCCTATCAATAACGAAATATCGTACTTTTCCATTTTGTTTCTTAATCATTCATTTCCAACTTTAAATATCTGATTATTATGTAATATTAGACAATGACATACTGAAACTAAATGTGTATAATTTTTATATATAAATATAAAGAGGAGATTCGATATATGCAATCGACTACACAACTTACATACGGTCCAAAACAATCTATGTCCTGGTTACAATTTTTTGGTTCTTCCTTATTTGCCTTTTTTGGAACAGGACTACTAAGCGGCTTATTTATATTACTCCCGCTTACGATTTATAGTGAAGGCATTACAAATAAAAAGACAATTGCTCTATATGAGTCACTTGGAAATACTGCGAGCACTTTATTACAACTGCTCGTTTTATTGTTATTCATCTATAAGTATGAACCGGTGAAAAAGCTATTATCATCTGCTTTCAATTTCAGGGCACTCAAAAAGGTAAGTACTTACGTATACCTAACTCTTTTCTTCGCCTTAAATATCGTCTTGAATTCACTAATCTCAACACATCTATTTCCCGATGCAACAGCGCAACAAGCATCCGCTTTAAACTTGGATGTTCTAAAGCAATATCGAATTTTATTAATTATTGGATCTGCAATTTTCATTCCTATTTTTGAAGAAATCATTTTCCGAGGTATCATCCTTCGTTTCTTCTCAGAACGTTTTCCATTTTGGATTGCTGCAATTGGGACGAGCTTAATTTTCGGAGTCGCTCATACATACTCACTTGGTGTAATGCTTATTACTTTCCTTATGGGGCTATTGATGGCGATTTTATGCAAACGAACAAATTCCATCCTTCCAGCCATGCTATTTCATATTATGAATAATACGCTTGCGTTTTTATAAAGTGAAACTTTAATCAGTGGGGGTTTCCTCATCCCCCACCTATCTCCCTTGTTTCTCTCTGAATCTTGAGGCGGGGAGTCTTACTGCCTACAAATAACGTGATAAATTGAAACTTTAATCTATTAAATGAAAAAGGAGTATAACTTTGCAAATACGTACACAGTTAGATCATTGAACCTATTTATGAAGAACTTGTATGCAGGGGATTGCTTTTACGTTTCTTTGAAGAGGAGTTTACATTTTGGCCAGCTGCGCTTTTATCCAGTCTATTATTTGGCATCGCTCATACATATTCAGTTGGTGTGATGGCGAGTGCATTTATTACTGGACTATTTGCCGCATTGTTATATAAACAAAATCTATCATTCCAGCTATGTTACTTCATATCATTATCAATACTTCTTCTTTCTTTTATTAAATAAACCTTTTATTGTAAAATATAACTTACAAATTAGGTGGAATTTATAATATGCAAATGTTAAGCTTTCTGTGGGTTTTCTTTATGCCCGTACTTGTATCATGTGGAATAGTTGGTGGAATTTATTTAGTTATAGCAGGAGTCAGGTATCGAAAGCTACTTGTTATTACAATGGGGATTATTTGTTTCTCATTCGTCGCTATGCCTTTTATTTTCTGGGGAATGGGGATTGATAGCGATAAGATCTTACCAATTCCAACTGTCCTGTACTGGATTCTTTTCGCTTTAGCTGGCTTATTGGCAAGTATAAGCGGGATACGTAATCAAATTAAGAGCATTCGCAATATGGGGATTATCATTTGTTCGGCAGGAGTACTGGGAGCTATCTTCTATCAATTGATGTCTCTGCCGATGTAGTTTTTTAAAATATAAGAACACAGAAAAAGCAGAGAAATTAATTCCCTGCTTTTCGGTTCGGCTTATTACCTGATGGCAAGAATAATGATAATACCCAGGCAATACCCGCTAATATTGTTGCAATTAAGAAAGCATCATTAATACCATTAATCGCAGACAGCTTCGAAATTTGTCCGAATAATAGTTGTGAGCTCATCGCATCCCCAGCTTGTGCTGATCCGGCAACCGCTGCTAAACTTTGTCCCATTCCGTGTACTTTATCCACTAAAATTGGGTTTGTTTTTGTTAGCATATTTCCGTAATCCGCTACGTGAGCTGTTGTTTGCTGCGTCATAATTGTAATTAAGATTGCTGTACCAATTGAACCTGCTACTTGTCTAGATGTATTTTGTGTTGCTGTACCGTGAGAAATTAATTTCATCGGCAGTGCGTTCATACCTGCTGTCATAATTGGCATCATAATGAATGACATACCAAATGAACGTATAATATAATCCGTCATAATGACGCTATATGGTGTATCCATCGTTAGCTGCGTAAACTCATACGTTGCATATGTCGTAATCGCTAATCCAACTACTGCTAATGGACGAATGCCATACTTATCAAATAGTTTCCCTGCGATCGGTCCCATAATCCCCATAATTAATGATCCTGGAAGAAGCAGGAGACCTGATTCAATTGGCGTAAAGCCACGAATGTTTTGCAGGTATACAGGAAGTAATAACATACCTCCGAATAATGCCATTGTTACAATCGCGTTAATTAATAATGTAAAAGTAAACGTTGGATATTTAAACACTTGTAAATCCAGCATTTTGTTATCCGTCGTCATCTCTCTCCAAATGAACACTGCTAAACCAATTACACCAATAATAAGTGAAATAACAACTTCGGCACTGCTCCAGCTGTTGTTTCCAGCTTCACTAAATCCATACAGTAAGCTACCAAGTCCAATACTTGAACTAATAACACCAAACATATCTAACTTTGTTTTAGAAACTGGCTGAGCTAGTGTAAAGAATCTTAAAGATAATAATATGATGATTAAACCAATGGCAAACATCGCATAGAACATTAAGTTCCAGCTATAATTTTCAATCACCCATCCTGTTACAGTTGGTCCGATAGCCGGCGCTAAAATCATCGCTACCCCAAGTAATCCCATTGCAGCTCCGCGCTTATGCGGCGGGAACAAAGTCATGAAAATATTCATACCAACTGGCATTAAAATACCAGCGCCTACCGCTTGAATTACACGCCCTGTCATCATCATTGTGAAGTTTCCAGATAACGCACAAATCATAGAGCCGACTGTAAAGAATAACATAGCTGCTACAAACAATTTTCGATACGTAAACCGAGAAACTAAGAAGGCGCTAATTGGTACTAAAATCCCGTTCACGAGCATAAATCCTGTAATTAACCATTGCGCTGTTGAAGTTGATACATTGAACTCATTCATTAATGGAGGCAATGCAACATTAATGATTGTTTGGTTTAAAATGGAAACGAACATACCGAGAATTAATACCGCTACAACTGCTTTTACATTGACATTCTCTACCGGCAATTGCTTTTTCGGTACTTCTTTTGTCATTTTCTGTATTTCTTGTTCTACTACTTCTTTTTTTGTCGTTTCTAATTCTACTACATTGGAAGGTTCTGGTTCTGGTTGTTCTGATTGCGTTGTTTCTATCTTACTTACGGCTGGGACTTGTTCTTCTCCCGCGTTCGTTTTTTTCTTTCTTAAAAGACGATTTACAAGGAAGAAGACGATGATACAAAATAATGCATATCCTACAATTAAACCTGAGGACATTTTATCTTCCCCCCTTACTTATGAATACGAACTGTCACATTCATTCCAGGAACAATATTTACTGATTTGCTATGATCTAAAGAAACTTTAACTGGTACAACTTGTGTTACTTTCGTATAATTTGCTGTTGCATTGCTTGATGGTAACATAGAGAACGTATTTGCTGTTGTTAATCCAACTTGTTCTACTTTTCCTGTTAACGTTGTATCAGGATATGCATCTACATATACGTCTACTTCTTGACCTTTTTGTACACTATCAATGTCTGTTTCTTCAATGTTTGCTGTTACCCATAAATCGTTCATATCGTATGCATATGCAATTGGACTACCTGCTCCGACAAACGCATTTGTTGTTGCATTGGATTGAACAACTGTTGCATTTTTAGGAATTGTTACGTCGATTGTTTGCTCACCATTTTGTCCTGATACAGTAACAGCACCTAATTTATCGTTTTCATTGTAGCTCTTACCTACTTCGGCTTTCCATTCTGCTAATTTCCCTGCTACTGGTGATGCGATTGGGATCACTTTCCCATCGATTTTCGCATTATCTGTTTTTAAATAGTTTTCAGCTTGATTATAGTAGTAATAACCGCCAATACCGCCGCCAACTAATACAATTAATGTGATAATATTAATAATCACCATTCTTCGAAACTGATTCATTGCTTTCCTCTCCTTATATCGCATATAATTTTTTTCTAAACTATTTCTACCCCTTTTGTTTATACTGTTTAATGGTTAATTATATTAACCATTAAACAAAAAAATCACACCCTTTGCTATGCAACACAATCTTTACCTGCATGCTCGCGGTGCTGTTTTCTAAAGGAATATCGTTTATAATTATAAATAATTATTTTGAATCTACAACCGACAATGCGAGCATATGTGTTGGTTATCCAACACTTTGCTATCTATTTGTTGTTTAAGTGATTAAAATTCAGCAAGGAGAAATAAAATGTCTATTAAAAATACAAACGATCCGCGTGTGAAACGAACGAGACAATTAATACAGGATGCTTTTGTCGCTTTAGTAGGCGAAAAAGGATTTGAAAATGTCACAGTGCAACATATCGCTGAACGTGCTCCTGTCAATCGCGCTACCTTTTATAGCCATTATCATGATAAATACGATTTATTGGATAAGAGTATAGAGGAAATGTTAGCATCTTTATCAGAAGTGATTAAGCCAAAAAAGCAAACAAAAGAAGATTTTCAGCTTACATTCGATTCACCTAATCCAATTTTTCTAGCCTTATTTGAACACATCGCTGAGAATGCAACCTTTTATAACGTAATGCTCGGAGACAAAGCAGCTGGAAACTATTCTTATAAAATGATGAAAACCATTCAAACACATTTAACATTAAGTCTTTCTATTTCACAGCCAGATGATGACGAACTTATGGTTCCTCGTGATATTCTCATTAGCTATGTAACAGGTGCGCATATCGGTATGATTATGTCGTGGTTAAAAAGAGGGATGATTTATACGCCGCACTTTATGGCGATGCAGCTTACAAGGTTGATTATTTTAGGAGCGCATACTGCTGCTGGACTAGAGAGACCTTTTTAACAAGATATATTTATAACGCATTAAAGATCTTTCATATAGTATTTAGTAATATTTACAAAATCATCAGAGGGAGTATTATTTTATGAAGAGAGGAATAAGTTTTCAACTACCTAATACTGATAAATATGACTCTTGTCTTGGGGATGCATTAAAACCAATAGACATTTCTACTTTCAGTTGGAGAGTTACCCCCGTAGAGTCTTATTTAGTAGTTAATGATGAGTTAGATATAGATAAAGACCTTTTTGAAACAGATAATAAAATAATGGAAGGTGCTGATCTTAAAAAGCTATTAGAAAACAATGTCTATTATATTATTTTCGCTGATTTACAAGCATATCCGAAAGGCAAAGTTTCAGAAATTGAAACTTATGAAGAATTCGTTGAAAGTGAGTGTGAACTTGTTCTTTTCGTAGTGGACAGCTACTACACTGTCATTTACTGCAAAGATAAAGAAAAACTCGAATTACTTTATAAGAACGCAGAAGTCTTCGGATTTGAAAATATACAATTTATTACTGATGAAAATGATACAAGAACAAGAATAACTGCATGGTAAAAACATAAAAAAAGCGAAGGAACCCCCTTCGCTTTTTCTTATTAATTAAATGTGATATTATGTACAGCCTCTTTATCAAGACGTTTGATAACTTCTACAATTAACTTCACTGCATTCTCATAATCATCACGATGTAACATTGCTGCATGAGAGTGAATATAACGAGTTGCAATCGTAATCGCCATAGATGGAATACCATTGACAGAAATATGAATTGCACCTGCGTCAGTCCCGCCACCAGCTACAGAATCATATTGATAAGGGATATCTAATTCATCCGCCACATCAACTACGAAATTGCGAAGCCCAGTATGTCCAATGACTGATGCATCATATAAAATGATTTGTGGTCCATCTCCCATTTTACTTTGCGCTTCTTTTTCTGTTACTCCTGGTGTGTCGCCGGCAATACCAACATCTACAGCAAATGCGATATCCGGTTTAATATAATGTGCAGATGTTTTCGCACCGCGAAGACCTACTTCTTCTTGAACAGTTCCAACGCCGTATACAACGTTTGGATGCTTTTCATCTTTTAATTGTTTTAACACGTCAATTGCAATAGCACAGCCAATGCGATTATCCCATGCTTTTGCAAGTAGCATCTTTTCATTTTTCATCACTTGGAATTCAAAGTATGGTACAACTTGATCCCCTGGTCGTACGCCCCATTCCATTGCTTCTTCTTTGCTAGAAGCACCGATATCAATGAACATGTCCTTAATTTCAACCGGTTTTTTACGAGCTTCTGCTGGTAAAATGTGTGGTGGTTTTGAACCAATTACACCTGTTACATCACCTTTACGTGTTACAATTGTTACGCGCTGCGCAAGCATAACTTGTGACCACCAGCCACCAACTGTTTGAAAACGAAGGAAACCTTTGTCATCAATTTGAGTAATCATAAAGCCAACTTCATCTAAGTGGCCAGCTACCATAATTTTCGGACCATTTTCTTCCCCAACTTTTTTCGCAACTAAACTTCCTAAATTATCTGTAGAAAGTTCATCTGCAAATGGTTCGATATATTTTTTCATAACTTCACGTGGTTCGCGCTCATTACCTGCAATCCCGCGTGCATCTGTTAATTCTTTTAGCATTGTCAATGTCGAATCTAATTTTGTCATTGCCAACACCCTCCTTTTTCTTCATTCACTTCATTATACAAAAGTAAATTGAAATATTCAAAAAACAAATCAATACCCTTGTGTTTGACGCTGATGATTGACTTCGTTTTTATCTAAATATGCTTTTTCAATTTCTTCTTGACCAAACTCAAGAGCTTGTCCTAAACGAAGGTAGCTTGTAAATAGTTCAATATAATTTGTAATAGACGGTTGGTCCGTAAAACGAATTACTTTCGCATACGTGTCTAAGAAAATTTCAACTTGTGTTTTGTTCGTTTGAGCACATTTATAAAATAGGAAGTTTTTATCAATTCCCAGGTCAATTCCAATCGATAAAATAAAGTGCAGGCCATCTACATATTCTTCAAGTATAACTTCACGTTCAGCTGCTGGTTTTTTGCTCCAATATTTAAAACAACGTGTTTCATTTGCAAGTTCTCCAATTTCAACAAGGAGTGCTAGCATTTTTTCTTTTAATAATTTCTTCGGTTGTAAATCATGTTCTTTCACAATACGATCATCTAACTCTTTTTGTAATTTAAATAGCTGTAGTAAATCCATTCTATTCCTCCTCCAACATCGCATAAAAACAATGTTGTTTCATCTCATATTTATTGTAAGCTTTAAAAATCCTACCCTTTATTATCTAGTTAGCTTCCTAGCCCCTTATAAAATAGCTTGTCCCTAAATCATCAATACGTTTCAGACATCATCTACATATGATGAAACTTCCATATCATCTTTCCATTATAGCAGTGTCGTTTCTACTAGGAAAGATGCCTTTAAACGACAGTAAAAAAGCCAGAGGAAACCTCCGACTTTTTTACTACATATTCTTCTATATTGTTATAGCTTTTATACTTATTTTGTCATATCAAGTACAACACGTCCATTAATCTTTCCTTCTTCCATTTCACTAAAAATCTCATTAATTTCATCAAGATGACGTGTTTCTATAATTGCTTTTACTTTTCCTTCTGCGGCAAATTGCAATGTTTCTTGTAAGTCTTTTCTTGTCCCTACGATAGAGCCAATAATTTTCACGCCATTTAAGACGGTATCAAAGATTGGTACTTCCATCATTTCTGGTGGTAACCCTACTGCCACACACGCGCCACCTCGTCTAACAGAACGATACGCTTGATCAAATGCCGGCTTTGATACAGCTGTGCAAATAGATGCATGCACACCTTTTACTTTCTCGAATATCCACGCTGCCGCATCTTCTTTAAGTGGATTCACAGCTAAATCTGCACCAAGTTCTTTGGCAAGCTCTAATTTATCATCTACGGTATCAACAGCAACAACATGTAACCCCATTGCTTTTGCATATTGAACGGCTAAATGCCCAAGGCCACCGATACCAAAAATCGCAACCCAATCACCAGGTTTTGCTTCTGATACTTTTAATGCTTTATATGTTGTAACACCGGCACAAAATAGCGGTGCTGCATCAACGAACTCTAAGTTATCCGGTACTTTCACAACATAATCAGCTGCCGCAACGCAATACTCTGCATAACCACCATCAACTGAGTAACCTGCATTATGTTGATCTAAGCAAAGCGTTTCACGGCCAGATAAACAATATTCACAATGACCACACGCTGAATATAGCCATGGTACTCCAACCCGGTCACCAACTTTCACGTGAGTAACACCTTCCCCTACTTCTTCAATAACTCCAACACCTTCATGTCCTGGAATTAATGGGAGTTTCGGTTTTACCGGCCAATCACCGTGCGCCGCATGTAAATCTGTATGGCAAACGCCGCATGCTTCAATATGTACAAGAACTTCACCAAGTTCAGCTTTTGGTTTTGGAACTTCTTTCACTTCTAACTTCTCTTTGAACTCATTTACAACTGCTGCTTTCATGTAAACGCCTCCTAGTTATAGATACAAAAAGTTCTTACAAGTTCATCTTAATATAATAGAAGAAACGAGAGGCAGTTGAATTATGACAATAATTTGCGAAATATATCACAAATTATTGAACAATTATATTAATTATAAAAGTAGCTCCAAACAATAAAAAAAACCTCAGAAGAAAATTCTTCTAAGGTTTTTGAACAATTAGTTTAAGTTGTTTTTTGCAACTGTTGCTAATTCAGCGAAAGCTTTTTCGTCATGAACAGCTAAGTCAGCAAGCATCTTGCGGTTAACTTCGATACCAGCAACTTTTAAACCGTGCATTAAACGGCTGTAAGAAAGACCGTTAATACGAGCAGCTGCGTTGATACGAGTGATCCATAATTTACGGAAGTCACGTTTCTTTTGACGACGGTCACGGAATGCATATAGTAAAGATTTCATAACCTGTTGGTTAGCAACCTTAAATAATGTATTTTTAGAACCGTAGTAACCTTTTGCTAATTTTATAACTTTTTTACGACGTTGACGAGTAACTGTACCACCTTTTACTCTTGGCATAATATTACCTCCTATTTGTTCTATATATCAGCCGAACTTATTTTAAGTTGTCAAGCATTTGACGAATGCGTTTGAAGTCACCAGCGCTTACTACGCCAGCTTTACGTAGTTTACGTTTAGCTTTCGTAGATTTGTTAGCGAATAAATGGCTTGTGTAAGCGTGTGAACGCTTAAGTTTACCAGATCCAGTCTTTTTGAAACGCTTTGCAGCGCCGCGATGAGTTTTTTGTTTAGGCATAGGTATTTCCTCCTCTATCTATTACTTATCGTTTTTCGGTGCTAAAACTAAGAACATACTACGTCCTTCCATTTTAGGCTTAGATTCGATTGTACTAACTTCAGCACAAGCTTCTGAGAAGCGATCTAAAACACGTTGACCGATTTCTTTATGAGTAATGGCACGTCCTTTAAAGCGAATTGACGCTTTAACCTTGTCGCCTTTCTCTAAAAACTTGATAGCATTACGAAGTTTTGTGTTAAAGTCGTGTTCATCAATTGTTGGACTTAAACGAACTTCTTTCATGCTAATTACTTTTTGATTTTTGCGCTGTTCTTTTTCTTTCTTTTGTTGCTCAAAGCGGAATTTACCGTAGTCCATAATGCGGCATACTGGCGGTTTCGCATTTGGAGCAACCAATACTAAATCAAGATTAAGATTTGCAGCTAAGTCTAAAGCGTCATTACGAGACTTGATGCCAAGTTGATCACCATTCGCACCAACTAAACGTACTTCACGTGCACGAATTTGCTCGTTAATCATCATATCCTTGCTAATAGTAAGCCACCTCCAAGGTTTTCTTAGAATACGTTTGTAGTCATAGAACCCAAACAAAAAAGTGTGGGCATACGGACACCCACACTTGTACAATCTTAAGTAAGAAAGACATTTACCTGCTAACTGCGTATGCGTCAATCAGGTGAGAAGCGGGTGCTTCTACTTGTTCTACAAAACAATATTCTATTATCCTTGATGAGTTTACCATAGGATATAAAGTCTGTCAAGAAGACGCGTTTTACTAACAACAAGAAATATTGTAACAAACAACACGAATACATGCAATACTTTTTTATGATAAGTCTTGTTTGGTTATTATTTCTAATTTTTGTTCCCCTTACCCATAAAACAAAGGCGCGGCATGCCGCGCCTTTTCCTTAGCGTTTTCCTTCAACTTTAATCATATCAACAAACGCATCTAATGCGATTGTTTCTGATTTTTGTTCACCGTATTTACGTACGTTTACGCCGTTTTCAGCAACTTCATTGTCACCTACTACAAGCATATACGGAATTTTTTGCATTTGTGCTTCACGGATTTTATAACCGATTTTCTCTTCACGAGTATCCACTTCCACACGGATACCAGCACGTTGCAAGTCTTCCTGTACTTTCTTCGCGTAGTCTAAATGTACTTGCGGAGAAACTGGGATTACTTGTACTTGAACTGGCGCTAACCATGTTGGGAATGCACCTTTGTACTCTTCGATTAAGAAAGCAACGAAACGTTCCATAGTTGATACAACACCGCGGTGAATAACAACTGGACGATGAGGTTTACCATCTTCCCCAACGTAAGTTAATTCAAAGCGCTCCGGAAGTAAGAAGTCTAATTGTACAGTTGAAAGTGTTTCGTCTTTTCCAAGTGCAGTACGAACTTGAACGTCAAGTTTTGGACCGTAGAATGCAGCTTCACCTTCAGCTTCATAGTACTCAAGACCCATTTCATCCATAGCTTCTTTTAACATAGATTGTGCTTTTTCCCACATTTCATCGTCAGCATAATACTTTTTAGTATCTTCTGGATCACGATAAGATAAGCGGAATGAATAATTTTCTAAACCGAAGTCTTTATATACTTCTAAAGTTAAGTTTACAACGCGTTTTAATTCTTCTTTAATTTGATCTGGACGAACGAAAATGTGCGCATCATTTAAAGTCATTCCACGTACACGTTGTAATCCAGATAGTGCACCCGACATTTCATAGCGGTGCATTGTTCCAAGCTCTGCAATACGAATTGGTAATTCACGATAGCTGTGGATATCGTTTTTATACACCATCATATGGTGAGGGCAGTTCATTGGACGAAGTACTAATTCCTCATTATCCATTTCCATTGATGGGAACATGCCATCTCGGTAGTGATTCCAGTGACCAGAAGTTTCATAAAGCTCTCTGCTTCCTAATACTGGAGTATATACGTGGTCATATCCTAAGCTCGCTTCTTTATCAACAATGTAACGCTCAATAATACGACGGATTGTTGCACCTTTTGGTAACCAAAGCGGTAAACCTTGTCCTACTTTTTGGCTATTTGTAAATAATTTCAACTCTTTACCTAATTTACGGTGGTCACGCTCTTTCGCTTCTTCAAGCATACGTAAATGCTCATCTAATTCTGCTTTCTTCACGAATGCAGTACCGTAAATACGCTGTAGCATTTTATTATTGCTATCGCCACGCCAGTAAGCACCTGCAACACTTAACAATTTAAACATTTTAATTTTCCCTGTAGATGGAAGGTGAACCCCACGGCAAAGGTCGTAGAATTCGCCTTGTTCATAAATTGAAATAATCGCATCTTCTGGAAGATCGTTAATTAATTCTAATTTTAGCTCATCGCCAATTTCTTCATAACGGCGAAGTGCTTCCGCACGTGGCACTTCATGACGAACGATTTCTAAATTCTCGTTCACAATTTTTTGCATCTCTTTTTCGATTTTTGGGAAGTCCTCAACTGTAATTGCTTCTTCCATATCGATATCGTAGTAGAAACCATTTTCGATTACTGGACCAATACCAAGTTTTACATCTTTATATAAACGTTTTAACGCTTGTGCTAAAAGATGGGCTGTTGAGTGGCGTAAAATGTATAAGCCATCTTCAGAATCTAATGTAATGATTGAAACTGCACCATCTTCTTCAATTGGTGTACGAAGATCGATCATCTCATCATTTAATTTTCCAGCCACAGCTTTTTTCTTTAAGCCTGGGCTAATAGAAGCTGCGATTTCTTCAGTTGTTGTTCCTTTTGGAAACTCCTTCACAGCTCCATCAGGGAAAATAATTTTAACTACATCTGCCATCACTGGTCACTCCTTTTTTTCTCAAAATAAAAAACACTCATCCCGTAAAAAGGGACGAGTGTTGAATTCGTGGTTCCACCCTTGTTCCAATTAACTAAACTGTCAATTGCTCAAGTTCAACATAACGGTGTTGGCCGTTAGCAATTACTAGAAAAAGTGTTCACTGCTAAAGTTTAGAGGTGGTAAGTAATAAACCCGTACTAGGAAGCTCACACCCTAAGGCTTCCCTCTCTGAAAATCGTAGTAAATCACTCATGTCCTCATCGTAACATTTCAATATATTTCATTTATGTAGGTAATTATATGCTCAAAAACTTAGAAAATCAAGGGTGTTCCCTTTATTTTTTAAATTTTTCACGTTGTGTTCAAATTCATGCAGTGCACATAACTGAACTCGTTCTTGAAATACATTTTGAAGGGTAACAATCATATTGTGATCTTGCTCTTTCGTGTACAAATAAATCATTCTCGGCGCAATAGAAAGAAGCGGTGCAATTACCTTCGTGTCAATATATACGCCCTGCTTATTTAGTAAATCCTCTTCTATATATTGAACCAATTTTTCTTGTTTTAAACGTATTCCTTTTTCATCATAAAAAATAAAACTTTCATCAAATACAAGATGTAGACATGGTAAACGTGATTTTCGGCTGCTCACTTGTTGCCTTAGCATTTCTACAAACACTTGATATTCTTGCTCCATTTTATATTCATCGATCGCCACTTCCGCAAGTCGGTGTACCATCTCCCTATATGCGCGGAGGCGAAAACGAATATAAGATGAAAAAGAAAAAGAAAGTGGGTCACAGAGCCATCCTTTTAAAGAAGACATAATACGGACTTCAATCTTATTACGTGTTAGATCACGGGCAATCCCTTTTCGCTTTCCATTTAAGATAGCATGTGCCATATGTAAAATTTGATGGCACTCTTCTTGTTCTTCATAAAAAAATTTCTCTTTTAAAATAGTACGAAGCCATTCGTTTTGTTTTATATTAACAATAAAATAAAGAAGTACTGGTGTTAAAACTTTCTCAATATAATTCGATTCGCATATTGGTATATGAATCGTTACCTTTTGTTCATATAAATAAACACTTGTTTCTTTATATAGCTTTTCCGTTCTCTTTATCAGTTGTTGATATACGTGCGCAGCATCATTTTTTTCTTCGAAGCAGATTTCAATCACTCCTGTCCCCCCTTTTATCCCGCTCTACGGAGTTACTTTCTCTCAAGCCCCCATAAGAGTCCAGTTCACGAAAGCTAGGCGCTAAGTAGCAATACCTGCTTCCGCTTCACTCTACAATCCTTGCTAATTTTATATATATTAAGGGACTAGAAAAAAAATGATACAAGCTCGTATGAAATTTCAAACATATACTGAAGAAACATAAAAAAAGAGCAAGCAGTATGCTCACTCTTTACGTATGACGACGATTTTTCCCACCAATTGGAACTGGCTTCGCCAAATACTTAATACGCTCCATAATACGCGCCGCTTTCATTTCTTCTGCTTCTCCACGCTGTGTGTAGGTTAAATGATGTTCTAGCTGTTTAAAGTCAAAATTAGACGTAAAGAACGTCGGTAAGTTTTCAAGCATTCGGAACTGCAGTATAGCACCAAGCACATCATCACGCACAAAGCTTGACATTGCTTCCGCCCCAATATCATCTAACATTAATACTTGTACACGCTTCACCGCATCAATTTTTTCACCTATCGTATTATTTTGCAGTGAACTTTTAATTTCTCGTAAAAATTCTGGTAAGTATACGATCATTGAACTTATTTTTTTTAAGGCTAATTCATTCGCAATCGCTCCTAAGAGATACGTTTTCCCTACACCAAATTTACCGTAGAAATATAACGCTTGTACTTTTTTTCCAGGTTCGTATGCATTTAAAAATTCATTTGCTGCACGAATCGCCTCAATTCGCGGTTCTAAATCTGATGGATCTAAATTTTCCATAGAAGCCTGTAAAATATCACTTGGCATATAGACACTTTGAACTAATTTTTCATATTTCTTCCGCTCATCATAAGCCACTTTTCTTACGCAGCGATCATATTGAATATCAATCATCTTACCTTGAATAATCAGTTTCGGCTCATATCCTTGAATCATATTTTTACATGATTCTAAGTTCGGACAATCTGCACATCCAACACTTTGCCCAATGTATTCATACAGTTTCACAAGACTTCGCTCTATCATGGAAGTCGTCACTTCACCTTTATGTTCTTCAATAAACTCTTTCACACGCGGATGTGCCATCACTTCCGCCTTTAACACTTCGTATCTATTTTTAAAATTCTCATTTTGCATCAACTTTGCAAATGAATTTTGAATATGCTCCATTCTCTCACCTCAAAGAGCGTTCATTCTCTTCTATTAATCACGCTTATATTTTTTCAACTCTTCTTCCAATCTCTTTCGTTCTTCTTCTAACTTGCTCGATTTTTTCGCCACATTCGTAAGTTCCTTAGGCTGTTCTTCTGGTTGTTCCTCGGATTGTTCTTTCAACCAATCGGGCACCATTTCTTTCCGCACTGTTTTCTTCGAAGTATGACCCTTTTTCTTCGTTTCAGCCCATTCTTGATATTGACGATTCTCTTCTTTCGCCAATGCCATCGCTTCTGATACCGTACCTACTTTTTTTCGTGCCCAGTGCCCCGCAATTTTCTCAACATATGTTTTGGCAAGCTTCATATCCGAACGCAGCATCACATAATAAATAAGTACATTGACCACACCTGGCGTTAGTTTTTGATTCATCATTACTTCTTCTACAATTTGCAAATCTGCTTTCGTTGCTTCTGCCCCGCCTGAAATTTCTTTTAACAATTGTTTTGGAGAAATTTCTTCTAGCTGTTTAATGAGCATCTCTTCTTGCGTAGACGGCTCTTTCTCTTTCATCGTACGTGCAGCATGAGGCTGTACTCGTTCACTTAACACTGGAAGCGCTTGACCATTTTCAAATTGATACCAATCACGCGCTCCTTTCCGAAGCCTTTCCATATCAATCGTTTGCAATTCTGTCATTGCACCAAGCACAATATTTTGCATCGACAGCACATCCACACCATACACGTAAGAGAGTGTAACAACACATTCACGCACTTGGTCCGTAATCGCTTTTCGCGGCACAAGAGTCGATAACCCTTCTACAAATAAAGAAAAATCAAAGAAATCGTTCCAAAGTTGTGGGGCAGTTCCTTTTTCATTGCCCGGCATAACTGCGCTACTTGGAATTCGAAGTTCCTCTTGCGCATGTTCAAATTGCCCTGGATTAAAAGACCCAAATACATCATTAAAGGAATGTGTAACATTTTCATAAGAAGCAAAATCAAACTCTTCTTCTAAAAAATATTGTTTAACTTGATTATATTTCGCACGGCTTAATCGATTATACAAAAAGATGCTCAGGACAATATCATCAAAAAATTGTTTTGGTGATAACGGCGGCTGCAATTCGTATATAAACATTCGAATATCTTTTTCTTTTTTTATATATACGTTTAAAAGCCCAATTGCTTCTAATTTCATCCGTTCTTCATATACTTCAGGAAGCTGCATTTGCATTGTCACCATAAGAGAGTGGTGTGTATTCTCTTTTCCAAATACACGATCCTGTTCTAGCTCTCCCCACAGCGTCATGTATAAGCTAAAAGCCTTACTACCCACTAATGGTTGATATAACATCGTTAATACCTTCCGATCGTAACTATGCAGCAACCCTTTCGCACTTACTTTATAACGATCAATTGGCAATAGCTCCATCCATGACTGTTTTTCCATCCTTGCAATTCCTTTCTTCCATTCTACGTATATAATTCCTTAGTGAAAAAGAGCTAATAGCTTTCGCTTCTAGCTCTTTTTCACCACTATTTGCGGGCTCAAAGTTTCACTTTATTCTCGTTCTTTTTGCAGTATATCTTTTAATTCTTCAATAAATACATTTAAATCTTTAAATTGACGATATACGGAGGCAAATCGTACATAAGCAACATCATCAATATCTCGAAGTGCTTCCATTACGATTTCACCGATCATATCACTTTTCACTTCTGATATTCCTAAATTACGAAGTTCACGCTCCACATTTTGTGTTACTTCTTCTAATTGTTTTAACGATACAGGTCTTTTTTCACACGCTTTAATTAATCCACGCAAAATCTTTTCTTTATTAAACTCTTCTCGTGTTCCCTCTTTTTTTACAACAATAAGAGGTGGTTCTTCTACTCGTTCAAATGTCGTAAATCGATTTAAACAACTTTCACACTCTCTTCTTCTTCGAATGGAGCGTCCCTCATCTACCGGACGTGAATCCAATACTCTTGTACCATTATGAAAACAGGCTGGACAACGCAACTCATTCACTCCCTTGCAATTTAATCTTCATTCTTTTTACTTCATCTACATGTGAAAATATATATACAATATTATATAACCTATTTGTATTTGCTCACTACCTTATCCTACTATTCACGTTCAATAATACATTACTTTTTAAAAATTTACTTTATAGCAAGCATTCGTCAAAAACAGTCTACCATTTTACAATTTCAAATTTATATAAACTAAAAAGAGGTGCATTATACACCTCTTTACATTTTAAATCAATTATGTTCTTTTTTAAAGAGCTTTTGTTTCTCTATGCTTAATTTCGAAGCTACCTGTGCCTCGAGGAAGCTCGATGCTCTCTCGCGTTTTCGCATTTAAACCTTCTGCAATATACTCTGCAGCAACATTTGGATCAATACGATCCCCGCAAGTATAAACATCAATACTTGCATAGCCGTGCTCTGGAAAGCTATGAATTGTTAAATGTGACTCCGAAATGATTACAACTCCACTTACACCCTGTGGCGCAAATTTATGAAAAGCAACCTCACGTACTTCAGCACCAGCTCTTAGTGCTGCATCCACAAATAATTGTTCAATAAACGGCATATCATTAAGCTTGTCGAAATCGCAATCCCAAAGTTCAGCGATTACGTGACGACCCATCGTGTCCATAGTATCCATTCTACAGTTCCCCCTCATAAAAATTTAATCTAACTGTTCGAATTGAAAACTAATTTGCAATTTGGCTTGCTCTACTACCACGGGGGAAAGTTAGTCCAGAGAGGTCCTAACCCTTTAAGTAGTAACTACGTACCTCAGCTCTTAAGTTTACGAGTGTTAGTATACTTTGTTTATTTTCATTTTGCAACAACAGTTTTTTCGATTTTTTGTCATATTCTCTTCTTTACTTTTCCCCAAAAAAAATAATTGATTCACAAATGCAGTAATCACAATGTTTTTTATATGTACCATTTATAAAAATATACTCATATAATTTTTTTCCTTTTCAGAAAAAAGCATAAAAAAGAAGACAAGCAATCGCTTGCCTTCCTTGTATCATTAAATGTGTTGCACACTTTCTTGTTTTGTTAATTCAGCGCCAACTAACTTCACAAGATCTACAACGCGGCGAGAGTAACCCCACTCGTTATCATACCAAGCAAGTACTTTCACTTTACGTTCGCCCATTACCATTGTAGATAAACTATCAATGATAGCTGAGTGTGTATTTGTATTAAAGTCAATCGAAACTAAAGGTTCCTCACTGAACTCAATAATCCCTTTCAATGGACCGTTTGCAACAGTTTTAAACGCTTCATTAATTTCCTCAACTGTTACATCACGTTTTACATCTACTACTAAGTCAACAAGAGACACGTTTGGTGTCGGAACACGAAGTGCCATCCCATGAAGTTTTCCGTTTAAATGTGGAAGAACTTTCGCTAGAGCTTTCGCAGCGCCTGTTGTTGTAGGAATAATAGACTGTCCACAAGCACGCGCTCTTCGTAAATCTTTATGTGGGTTATCAATATTTTTTTGGTCATTTGTATAAGCATGAACAGTTGTCATTAAACCGTTTTCAATTCCAAATTGCTCATCTAACACCTTAACAACAGGCGCTAAACAGTTTGTTGTACAAGATGCATTTGAAATCACAGTATGGTTTGTAATATCTAATTGTTCTTCGTTTACACCAACTACAATTGTTACATCTTCATTTTTACCAGGTGCTGTTAAAATAACCTTTTTCGCCCCAGCTTCTACGTGAAGAATTGCTTTTTCTTTCGCATTAAATTTACCAGTTGCTTCAATTACAATTTCAACATCCAGTTCTTTCCAAGGCAATTCTTTTGGATCGCGGTTGTTTAGAAGGCGAATCATTTTCCCATCCACTAATAAATGATCTTCAAATGCTTCCACTGTTCCGTCAAACTTGCCATGAACTGTATCATACTTGATTAAATGTGCTAATGTTTCTGGTGGATAGCTTGCGTTAATCGCTACAATTTCGAATGCGCTTTCTTTTATCGCTTGACGAAATACCATTCTCCCAATACGTCCAAATCCATTAATTGCCACACGAGTCATAATATGTTATCCCCCTTGAATGCGTTATACTATTTATCTCCAATCCCAATAATAGTATAACACAAAAAGAAGATATGTCACTAAGCATTTTCACTAATTTCACAATTTTTTAGTTAATAATGTTCCATTCTTTTAAAATGAGCTGTAATTGCGCTTTTGTCTCAGCAATTGTGCCATCATTATAAATAACTTTATTAGCTAATGTTGCTTTCTCCGCTAAAGGCATTTGCGAATCAATACGTGCTTTCGCATCCTCTTCTGTAAAGCCATTTCGCTTCATTAAACGTTCTAATTGCATACTAGGTGATACAGCTACAACTACAATCCGATCAACAAGTGCTGTTAACTTACTCTCAAATAGAAGCGGAATATCTAACACAACCGCTTGCACTCCTTCTTTTATGTACATATCCTTCTGAACATTCATTTCTTTCCGAACAGCAGGATGAACAATTTTGTTTAACTGCAATCGTTTTTCTTCATTATGAAATACAATACTCCCAAGCTTTTGGCGATCTAGTTTGCCATCTACTTGTAATACATCTTCACCGAATACCTCTACAATTTCTTTATATGCTTCTTTACCTTGTTCTACAACTTCTCTTGCAATAATATCCGCGTCAATTACAGGTATTTGCAGTTCACGAAACATTTGTGAAACAGTACTTTTTCCACTTGCAATACCTCCTGTTAAACCTATAACAATTGTCATTCTATTTCCTCCTCACAAATAGAAGCGTGAAACTTATGTTTCACGCTCCCACTTACATTTTCCAAATTCCAATAATAATAAGTAAAATCCCAGGTAGGAACGTAAATTTTTGTAACCATCGCATATTCGATAAAACCGTTCCTAGCCTCATTCCGATAAATAAAAACAGAGAACTCATAACGGCAACTAACACTGCCATCATGGCGGGTGTATATCCTAGTAAGGATGCACCAATCCCTGCTCCAAACGAGTCTACTGAAAGAGCGATACCTAAAAGCAAGGCTTCCCCACCAGAAATCGTGCCTGATTTATCAAAATCGGCAACAGTCGGTTTCCGTAAAATTTGAATGACTAACCCAAGCGAAGCAATTTCTAACTTCCAAACTTTCTCTTCTTGCTGCGGTTCGTCTTTTTTATCACTCCGAAAAAACTGATACAACACCCACGCTCCAATAACCACTAAAACGATTCCGCCAATGCGCGTTGCAATCACCGGAGAAAACACCTTAGCAATCATATGTCCAATTCCCATCGACACAAGCATAACAGCCGCTGAACACATTCCAATGATGAGTATCGATTTTAACGGAATCCGTACGCTCCGCAAACCATAAGTAAGCCCTACACTACAGCTATCCAAACTTAATGTAAAAGCTAATAAAATAAGAGAGAAATAATGATACATCGGTAAGCTCCTTCCCTATACATAGCTTTGCTGTATGTATATGACAAATGCCTATCCGATGTTATTAGAAAACGATATCTTTCTTAGCTTTTTGGCTGGCACATAGGACAATAATGCGTTCCTCGTCCACCAACAACTGTCTTTTCAATCACGTTCCCACAAGTTACGCATGGTTCACCTTTTCTTCCATACACATTTAGAAGCTCTTGGAACGAGCCGATTTGTCCTTGCGAATTGATATACGTTCTGATTGTACTTCCACCGCGCTCAACAGCCTCCGCTAATGTTGCAACGGTCGCCGCATGAATCTTTTCTATTTCAGCTTTCGTTAAAGATGAAGCTTCTCGTTCCGGGTGAATCCCGGAACGGAATAAAACTTCATCTACATATATATTACCAAGCCCGACTAAAAGACGTTGATCGAGCAATACAACTTTTATTTTACGGTTTGTCTTTTGCAATCTTTCTTGCAAATACCCTACTGTCAGTTCAGCGTCAAATGGCTCAGGCCCTAAATCAGCAAGTGGCATTTGGTCAAATTCTTCACCTCTTTTAAAGAGATGCATCGTGCCGAACTTTCTTACATCTTTATAGTGTAACTCTGTACCATCTGTAAACTGGAAACGCACATGCGTATGTTTATCTACCGGCTCATCATCTTTATGAAGCAAATATTTCCCTTCCATACGCAAATGTGAAACAATAACATACTTTGTTACATATAGAAGTAAAAACTTACCTCTTCGCTCAATCCGTTCAATCTTTTCACCTCGTAACATTTCTTTAAAGAGCTCTGCGTCATCTGGTCGCTTTACTAATTTTGGATATGTTACGATCACATCTTGAATTGTTTTTCCCGTTACAAGGTTTTCAAGTGTCCTTCTAACATTTTCAACCTCTGGTAGTTCAGGCATTCAATCACTTCCTTATTTTGCGTCATACCAAGTTGGACCAGAAGAATAATCAACTTTTAGAGGAACAGCAAGTTCAATCGCATGCTCCATCACTTCAGGTACAAGCTTTTCTAATTTTTCTACTTCTTCTTTTGGCACTTCAAAGATCAATTCATCGTGTACTTGCAGAAGAAGACGCGCTTGTAAGCCTTCTTCTTCTAAGCGATCCGCCATAATAATCATCGCTTTTTTAATAATATCTGCCGCACTACCTTGAATTGGTGTATTCATCGCAGTACGCTCCGCAAAGCTACGCAAATTAAAATTACGACTCGTAATTTCCGGAATATAACGGCGACGATTTAATAATGTAGAAACGTATCCTTTTTGCTTCGCTTCTTGTACAATCTCATCCATATATTCTTTTACACCAGGGAAGCTTGCGAAATACTTTTCAATAAATTCCCCTGCTGCTTTTCGTGTGATTCCTAAGTTTTGTGAAAGCCCATAGTCACTAATACCATACACAATTCCGAAGTTAACCGCTTTTGCTTGACGTCTCATATTCGATGTTACTTCATCTTTTCCAACGCCAAACACGTCCATTGCAGTTTTCGTATGAATATCCATATCATGCTGGAACGCTTCTACTAACCCTTTGTCTTTTGCAATATGCGCCAAGACACGCAGTTCAATTTGTGAATAGTCGGCTGCATACATAACCCAGCCTTCTTTTGAAGGAATGAACGCCTGACGAATCTTTCTTCCTTCTTCTAAACGGATCGGGATATTTTGCAAGTTTGGGTCTGTAGAACTTAATCGGCCCGTTTGCGTTAACACTTGATTAAAACGAGTATGAATTTTAGATGAATCTTCATGAACAACTTTTAATAATCCTTCAATATATGTCGAATTTAATTTTCCTAATTGACGATAGTGTAAAATTTTAGGAATAATTTCATGATGCTCCATTAACTTGTCCAGCACATCAGCTGACGTAGAATATCCTGTTTTCGTCTTTTTAATAACCGGTAGGTTTAAATTCTCAAATAGAATCACGCCAAGCTGCTTTGGAGAATTAATATTAAATTCCGTTCCTGCAAGCTCATAAATTTCTTGTTCCATTTCCTTAAGCCTTCCAGCAAGCTCATCTCCCATACTACGTAAGCGCTCTGTATCAACCGTAACACCTTTCACTTCCATTTCAGCTAACACACGAGCAAGCGGCATTTCAAGCTCAGTAAATAGTTCATATTGTTCATTTTTTTGTAGTTCTTCTACAAATGTTTTTTGCACATCGTATAATACATGTACTTTTCGAGCTACGTGCTCCGCGACTATATCTTGCGCAGGAACCGCACGTTTTGCACCTTTTCCATACACTTCTTCATCAGATTTAACAGCATGCGTTTCTTTCATTTTCGCTACGGCACGGAAATCTTTATCTGTATCTGCTGGATCAAGTAAATAAGCGGCAATTAGTAAATCAAAGTCAATCCCTTGAATCTCTATACCTTTCCACTTAAGTGCAACAATGGCACGTTTCGCATCAAACGTATACTTTCTCATTTCATCATCTGCAAGCCACTTCTTAAAAGCTTCAGATTTTAGCGCAACATCGCTCGGAATGAAATAACAGCCATTTTCATTTTGAATACCGAACCCTTGAATGTCAGCTTTATGATAATTGTCTTCTTGTACTTCCACAATAATTGCACTATCTTGCTGCAGCATTTCTTCTGTCACTTCTTCTGCAATATCAAATGAAATATCATCTAATTCAGCTGGAGCTGTTTCTTCAGGAGTCGCACCGAGCTTATTTAATAGCGAAGTAAATCCTAAATTCTCGAACATTGGAATGACGTCACTTGCTTCATATCCTTTGTATTCGATATCATCTACATGCACTGTAATTGGTGCATCGGTAATAATTGTGGCAAGCTCTTTACTCATAAACGCTTGCTCTTTATTCATTTCTAGATTTTCTTTTAATTTTTTTCCACTCACCTTGTCTAAGTTCTCATATACTGCTTCTACTGTTTCAAATTGCGTTAACAATTTGATTGCTGTCTTCTCACCAACTCCCGGTACACCTGGGATGTTATCCGATTGATCTCCCATTAAACCTTTCATATCAATAATTTGCTTTGGTGATAAACTATATTTTTCGAATAACGCTTCTTTCGTATATTCATCTACTTCTGTAATCCCTTTACGCGGAATACATACAAGCGTAGTATCAGAAACAAGCTGCAGTAAATCTTTATCTCCAGAAATAACTTTTACGTGAGCACCTTGTTCGTTCGCTTCTTTCGCTAGTGTGCCCATAATGTCATCTGCTTCATAGTTCTCTAACTCATAGCGTGGTACGTGAAACGCATCTAACAGTTCACGAATAAATGGGAATTGCTCTGATAGCTCAGGTGGCGTTTTTTGACGACCTCCTTTATATTCGCTAAATGTTTTGTGACGAAATGTTGTTTTACCCGCATCAAACGCAACAAGCATATGTGTTGGTTTTTCTTCTTCTAATATTCTCATTAACATCATCGTAAAACCATAAATTGCGTTCGTATGTATACCTTTGTCGTTATTTAAAAGCGGCAGTGCAAAGAAAGCACGATACGCGATATTATTTCCATCGACTAATACGACCTTTTTTTCCAAATTAGAAACCTCCCCATACAAATTTAAAACGATTTATATATAAATCCAAATTGAAAAACCGACATAACCCCTTTTTTTAGGAGGGAGAGAGCGTCCAGCCATGCATAGAAGCGGTCACCCCATGCCAAGTTAAAACAAAAAGAGAAAACGAGCGCAGGTCACCTTTTGTTCTTCATAGCAGTGACTTATATATTGAAAAATCAAAATGGATTTATATAGAAAGAAAAAACCGTCTTTTCCTTCTCTCTATATTAACACGACTAAGAGAGAGAAGAAAAATAACGGTTCTTCCTACTACATATATTTAATGTAAAATGGAGATGCTGTCACAATATCTCATGAATTAAAATAACCTTATCGTATTGATATAACACTTTGATATAAGTTACATAGAGATATTTCAAAAACAAAGATATTATAGTTTCACAAAAAGGGAAGTGACGAGAATAGAGCACCTATTCTCGTCCAAAATTACTCCTTGGATGAAGGGGTTTTCATGTATTATATTAACAGGACTTTATTAATATTTAATGAAGCTATTGTTAATATAATGTAAATATATCCCGTTCAAACGTTTACTATATAAATCCAAATTAAGAAACCGACATAAACCCTTTCTTTTTAGGCGAGAGAGAGTATCCGGCCATGCATAGAAGCGGTCAGACCCTCTTCCTGCTCCATGCCAAGTTAAAGCAGAGAGAAAAAACGAGTGTAGGTCACCTTTTTCATATCAACGACTTATATATCGAAAAATCAAAATAGATTTATATAGCTCTCATCCAATAAAGTGAAACTTTAATCAGTGGTTTTTCCATACCCCACTGATTATTAGCCCTCACCAATCGGGCTTTTACGGGCAGTCCGACTCCACCTACCTTCTTTGCTTTTGCTGAACTTTGAGGTGGGGGTCTTACTGCCCGCGAATAGCGGGATAAAGGTTGCACATTATCATTACTTCTCCAAATCCGATTTCGGTAAAGCAACTGTAAATGTTGTTCCTTCCCCTACTTCACTCTCTACAGTAACTGTCCCATGATGGGCTTCTACTAAATGTTTTACAATCGATAACCCAAGGCCTGTACCGCCTGTATTTCTGCTTCTCGCTTTATCTACACGATAAAAACGTTCAAAAATACGCGGGATTTCTTCTTTACTAATCCCAATTCCTGTATCAGATACCTTTATATAAGCGTTATGTTCATCCTCTAACAACTCTACAGAAACCGTCCCGCCGGCTGGTGTGTATACAATTGCATTATTAACTAAATTGATAAAGATTTGTTTTAATCGGCTCGGATCTCCTATCACTGAAACGTGTCTCAACACATCAACTTGTAAGGAAATTTCTTTATCTTGTGATTTATTCTCTAGCACCATTTTAATTTCTTCAAGCAATTCCTTCATCTCAACAGTACCCATATTTAACTTAAATCCTTGTTGTTCAATCTTTGATAGATCCAATAAGTCTTCGATTAAGCCTTGCATACGCTCGCTTTCCTTTAAAATAATGTTCAGGAAATGCTCGCAAAACTGCTGATTTTCCATCGCACCATCAAGTAACGTTTCAGAAAATCCTTTAATAGAAGTAATTGGCGTCTTTAATTCATGTGAAACATTTGCTAAAAAGTCTTTTCGCATTTGCTCTAGTTTCTTTAGCTCTGTTATATCGTGGAATACGAGAACAATCCCTTTCCATTCATGATTTGTCCCAATAATTGGTGCGCCATATACTTCAAAGTGCTTTCTTTCAATACCAAGTGGCAGTAGCATTTGCTTGCGTACTTTCACTTCTGTCATAAAAATTTCTTCCACAAGTTCAATGATTTCTGCATGAAGAAATGCTTCATAATACAAACGATCTAAATACTCTTCATCCGTTACATGAAATATTTCTTTATACGAACGGTTTACAAGACTTATATAACCACGGCTATCAATTAAAATCATACCGCTTCCCATATTTTCAATCAGTGTATGTAAACGATCTTGTTGCATTTCTTGCTCTAGCGTCATTTCTTGTAAATTACGCGCTAAAATATTGATTGCCTTACTTAACATCCCCGTTTCATCTGAATGACTTTCATAAGCACGCGCTTTATAATTCCCCTTCGCCAATTCAATCGCTACTTTCGTAACAGACTCTATCGGACGAATATATTGACCTGTAATTTTCACACCAAGAAAAACAACAACAAGACAAGCAATCACAAACCCTACAATGAGTAATCCCCACGTTTTTTGATGAACATCTTTCAAAGGAGCAATTGTACTTTTTAGAATGATGTACCCTTGCTTCCCCTCTGCATCTTGAACAAACACCGCATGATGGAATACATTTTTATCATCTGTTTCCTTCGTAATCACTCTATTTTTTTGTTTTGCTGTTTCAGAGGAAAGTTCCTCAATTGTCGCTTGGTCGAATATAGGTTGCTTACCTTTACTATATTTGACTTTCTTCGCTTCATCAGTAAATATAACCGAAACCGGCACTTGTTCTTCTAATTTCTCAAATACGTTTGGCGCTTTTAGAACATGATCAATACCTTCTGCCTCTACTAATGAAGCAACATATCTTGCCTCTTTTACCGTTCTGTCTTTCGCATGATCGATGTAGTAATTCTCAAACACCGTTTCCAAAAGTACTCCTAGTCCAACTAAAATAAGAATAATAAGAGAAACAAATGTAAAGAGAAGCCTCGAGCGAAATTTATTCATCCCCCTTTGGCTCCTCTAATTTATAACCTAATCCACGAATTGTTTTAATGTACGCTGGTTTTTTCGTATTCTTTTCAATTTTATCCCGCAAATGACTAATATGAACATCGACGATTCTTGTATCGCCGGCAAAATCATAATTCCATACAGCACTTAGTAACTGATCACGTGTTAATACACGACCCTTATTCCTTGCTAAATATACAAGTAACTCAAATTCTTTTGGCGTTAGTTCTAGCTTTTCTCCTTGGAAATACGCCTCATAAAATTCAGGTAAAATTCTTAAATCATAGATATTGATACTATTTTCATCCTGCACTTCTGAAACTGGTTCATCTTGCAATTTCGTACGACGTAAAATCGCCTTCACACGTGCAACAACTTCCCTTGGGCTAAATGGCTTTGTCATATAATCATCTGCCCCAAGCTCAAGACCTAACACTTTATCAAACTCATCATCTTTCGCTGTTAGCATTAAAATAGGTGTCATAATACGCTGCAAACGTAATTCTTTACACACTTCCATACCATCCATTTTTGGAAGCATTAAATCTAATATAATCAGATCTGGACGTTCCGTTGTTGCTTTATGAAGCGCAACTTCACCATCCATCGCTGTTATCACTTCAAATCCTGCTTGCTGCAAATTGAATTCAATTAAAGTTAAAATAAACTCCTCATCATCAACAACTAAAATTCGATTGCTCATTCTCTTCCTCCAAGTTATAGACTTGAAACCTTCTTCATCCTAGTATTTCCCCACTATTTCCATCATACTAGAAAACAATCCCCCTCTCAATAGAATTGTCCATTCACTAAGTTTGATTGTGCTATAGTTATATAGGAAAATATATCTAATAGAAAGCGATGGTACATATTCATGTTTAAAGCAGCTGTTATTTTCATTCTTGCCGGACTAGCTGAAATTGGTGGTGGATATCTCATCTGGAAATGGATACGAGAAGGTGGTTCCATCTGGTTCGGTCTAATAGGAGGAATCATTTTATGTTTATATGGTGTAATTGCCACATTCCAAGTATTTTCTAGTTTCGGACGTGTATACGCAGCTTATGGCGGTGTATTTATTCTCATGAGTTTATTATGGGGATGGATGGTTGATAAGAAAACACCTGATTTGTTCGATTGGGCTGGTGCAGCTGTTTGCCTTGTCGGTGTGTTTATTATTCTTTGGCCACGTGGCTAAAAACAGGTATCCATTTGACTTATATCTCCTTAAAATGTAATAATTAATATAATTAAATTTTAATATAAAGATTAAACTATTAAGGAGCGAATTCAAAATGAATCGTAAAAATTGGGTATTATCTGGCTTCGCTTTATTATTTGTAGTTGGTTTTACTGCCGGCTTTTCAAACTGGGAAACATTACAAACTGGCATCTCTGATTTCTCAGAAGGGTTTGCAGAAGGGTTTTTCAGTTAAGTTATACTTACATTCGATCCTATAAAGTAAAACTTTAATCAGTGGGGGTTTTCTTCGTCCCCCACTGATTATTAGCCCTCACCAATCGGGCTTTTACGGACAGTTCATCTCCCACCTAACTTCTTTGCTTTCGCTGAATTTTGAGGTGGGAGTGTTACTGTCCGTTAATGCGGGATAAAAAAATAGTGCTAACCTAGCATATAATAGGTTAGCACTATTTTTCATTACACTCTTACTAACTCATTATTAAAAATTATCCAATGCTTTTTCTAAAATAGAAGCTGATTTGTAAGGCGGCGCTACTGTTAGTACACCTTTCACAACCACTTCTTCTTTTTCATCATAAGCGAATACACGCATATCAATCGTATGCTCTTCCCCCGCAACTGCTACAACTTCAAAATGAATTTGCAAAGTTTCATAATGATGTACAGGCTTCACAAAAGTCAGGTCCTTCCTAACAACATGACTGCCTGGACCTGGTAAATATTTCGTAACTGCCGTTGTAATCATACCCGTTAACATAATGCTTGGTACAATTGGTTTTTCATACGGAGTTTGGGATGCGTAATCATGCTGAATATATAATGGATTTGAATCATTTGTTAATCCTAAATACAATAACAGATCTTTATCCTCAATTTTTTCAGTGATAGATAACTTTTCTCCTACTGTAATCTCATCCATTCGACGACCAATTTGAATTTTTTTCTTTAACATGTTACAATCCCCCTCCAATTTTTATTTTATTATCCTACCAAAAGCAATATATTATCCGAAGCGCTACTATAATGAGGGCAATGTATATTATAAGTCTATGTTCCCATTGTAGGACATAATTAATGATAGCGTTTTCATATTATTTTAAAAAAATAATCCTCTAAATAGTAGAAAAAGATTCGGGGCCCCGAATCTTTTTCTAACATATATTTTGTATTAAATAAGAACTTTCATAACGTTACGTACAGATTCTACTGAACGATCTAACGCTTCTTTTTCTTCTTCACGAAGTTCTAATTCAATAATTTTTTCAATTCCGTTACCACCTAGAATTACTGGTACACCTAGGTAAAGGTCGCTATAGCCATATTCACCTTCAAGGTATGCGATAGCTGGTAATACACGGCGTTGATCTTTTAAAATCGCTTCAGTCATTTCAACTAAAGAAGCAGCTGGCGCGTAGTATGCACTACCGTTTCCTAGTAAACTTACAATTTCGCCGCCGCCTTTACGCGTACGTTCTACGATTGCTTCTAAGCGTTCTGCAGGAATTAATGTTTCTAATGGAATACCACCTGCGTAAGAATAACGTACAAGAGGCACCATGTCATCACCGTGGCCACCAAGAACGAATCCTGTAATGTCTTTAACAGAAAGATTTAATTCTTGTGCGATGAATGTACGGAAACGAGCTGTATCTAATACACCAGATTGACCGATAACACGCTCTTTCGGGAATCCAGCTTCTTTAAATACAGAATATGTCATTGCATCAACTGGATTTGTTAACACAACAATAATTGCGTTTGGTGAATGTTTTGCGATATCTTTCGTAATACTTTTCATAATTTTAGAGTTTGTTGCTACTAAATCATCACGGCTCATACCTGGTTTACGTGCAATTCCTGCTGTAATAACAACAACGTCAGAATCAGCAGTATCTACGTAATCAGATGTGCCGATAATGTTAGCATCAAAACCTTGTACAGGGCTTGCTTCTAACATATCTAACGCTTTCCCTTTTGTTGGATTCTCCAGTTGTGGAATGTCCACTAATACAACATCTGCAAGCTCTTTTTGAGCTAATAAAAACGCTGTTGTTGCTCCGGTAAATCCTGCACCGATGACTGATACTTTTTTGCGTTTGATTGTCATAATTTCTCCCCCACTTTGAATTATGCGTTTTTGATTACCGCTAAGTCCATATTGTTAATAAGGGCATCAGCAAATTCGGAACATTTCACTTCAGTTGCGCCATCCATAAGACGTGCGAAGTCATATGTTACCACTTTTGAAGCAATTGTTTTTTCTACTGAAGCAGTTACTAATTTCGCAGCTTCATTCCATCCTAAATGCTCTAATAATAATACTCCTGAAAGAAGAACAGAAGATGGATTTACTTTATCTAAACCTGCATATTTTGGAGCTGTACCATGTGTCGCTTCAAAAATAGCATGTCCAGTAACATAGTTAATGTTTGCACCAGGTGCAATACCAATGCCACCTACTTGTGCTGCAAGTGCATCAGAAATATAATCACCATTTAAGTTCATTGTTGCAACAACATCAAACTCACGTGGACGTGTTAAAATTTGTTGTAAGAAGATATCTGCAATAGAATCTTTAACAATGATTTTACCAGCTGCTTCAGCCTCTGTCATCGCTTTATTCGCTGCATCTTTACCATCTTTTTCAACAATACGGTCATATTCAGACCAAGTGAATACTTTATCGCCGAATTCTTGTTCCGCAACTTCATAACCCCAGTTTTTGAAAGCACCTTCTGTAAATTTCATAATGTTTCCTTTATGAACTAATGTAACAGAAGAGCGTTTTTCGTTAATTGCATATTGAATTGCAGCACGAACAAGACGCTTTGTTCCTTCTTCTGAAATTGGTTTAATACCAATCCCTGATGTTTCTGGGAAGCGAATTTTGTTTACACCCATTGTTTCTTTTAAGAACTCAAGCACTTTTTGTGCTTCTGGAGATCCTTGTGCATATTCAATACCAGCATAAATGTCTTCTGTATTTTCACGGAAAATCACCATATCAGTATCTTCCGGACGTTTTACAGGTGAAGGAACACCTTCAAAATAACGAACTGGACGTAAACATACGTATAAGTCTAACTCTTGACGAAGCGCTACGTTTAGAGAACGAATGCCGCCACCAACAGGCGTTGTAAGTGGGCCTTTAATCGCGATTAAATATTCGCGAATTTCATTTAACGTCTCTTCTGGTAACCATTCACCTGTTTGGTTGAATGCTTTTTCCCCTGCAAGCACTTCTTTCCAAACGATTTTCTTCTCACCATCATAAGCTTTTTCAACAGCTGCTTCTAATACACGAGATGCTGCCGCCCAAATATCTGGTCCAATTCCATCACCTTCAATAAAAGGAATAATCGGATTGTTTGGTACATTCATAACACCATTCGTTACAGTAATTTTTTCTCCTGTCGTCACTGTGATAACCCCCATGTTTGAAATTTCATATGTGTGAAACTGAGGGAATAAAACCCTCAGTTCAAACCGTTAGTCAAATTAAAATATTCCAATCATTATATCTTTGCGAAAAAATCAGATTTTTGAAAGTGTATTTCCACTATCTAAATAGTGTTTTTAACTTATCGTTGTGCTAATGGAACATAGCGTTGGTGCGTTGGTCCATTATAATCAGCACGCGGACGAATTAAGCGGTTATTTTCATATTGTTCTAGAATATGAGCTAACCAACCTGACATACGACTGATTGCAAAGATTGGTGTAAATAAATCATGATCAATTCCTAAACAATGGTAAACAGAAGCAGAATAGAAATCGACATTTGGTGGAAGACCTTTTTCTTTTGTGACAATGTCTTCGATTTTGATAGACATATTATACCATTTCTCTTCCCCTAAAAGCACGCATAATTTCTTAGACATTTCACGTAAATGTTTCGCGCGAGGATCACCGTGCTCATATACGCGATGGCCAAATCCCATAATTTTCACCTTATTTTGAAGTGCGTTATGAATATAGGATTCTACATTTTCTTCTTCGCCAATTTCTTTTAACATCTTCATTACATTTTCATTCGCTCCGCCGTGAAGAGGTCCTTTTAAAGCACCAATCGCTGCTGTAATACCAGAATATACGTCTGAAAGTGTCGCAACGCAAACGCGAGCTGTAAATGTAGAAGCATTTAATTCATGATCCGCATGAAGTACAAGAGCTTTATCAAAAGCTTCAATTTCCACTTCATTTGGTTCGCGGTTATTTAACATATAAATAAAGTTTGCAGCTAATGATAAATCTTTTCGTGGCTCAACCACTTCTAAACCTTTACGAATTCTTGCATACGCTGCAACCAGAGTCCCTACTTGAGCCTGTAATTTAACCGCTTTCAAATAATTGGACTTCTCATCCATTAATTCAGCGCTCTCATCGTATAATGATAACATGGAAATCGCAGTTCGTAAAACAGACATCGGATGTGCAATCTTTAAATCTACTTGTTTTAAATATGATAAAATCTCACTTGGAACTTTAGAATATTCAGATAGAGTTTCTTTTAACTCATTTAATTCCTCTTCATTAGGAAGTTTACGGTGCCATAATAAATATACCACTTCTTCAAACGTAGCATTTTCCGCTAAATCATCAATATTATACCCAACATACGTTAATGTATCATCAATAATAGAACTCACAGATGATGTTGTTGCTACTACCCCTTCTAATCCTCGAATAACAGTCATGACATTCTCTCCTTTTCCTGAAAATTCTCCCAACCTTGCTCCCTTATATCTGTTTGCTTCCCTCCTAAATTATGAACGCCCGTTCACTCTTTAGGCAAGCAAAATGCACGATCATGCAAATTTGTTGTGATGTTCCCATCTCGTTGTTCCATTGCTTTATCAAAGCATGAGCGTGAGTTTCTCTCCGAATCCTCACGCTTAGAACAATAGATGGTGAGGAAAACTAGTTTCGAAGAGTTTATGATAAAAACAACATAAAACAATGTCAGCAGAAAATTATTTTATGTTGTTTTTATTTTATCTGGTGTAAGTCTTCGTTGCTATGTAGCCTTTACATGTTTTCTAATTCTATTATAAACAATTATCTGACTTTTGTGAATGGAAAGAATTCAAAAATTTTATATTACTATAAAATTTTTCACTTAAACATCTGTATAATGTTCATCACAGCATAGGCAATTCCAGCTCCAATTAATGGTCCTACAGCAACTCCATTAAATAATGCAACTGCAATAATTGTTCCAAATACAAGCGCAGTTGTAATATGAGGATCGTTCGTTAATAACTGCACACCACCCTTTGCTAACAAAGCAACCGCTATCCCTGAAGCGAGCGCAATCCATGCATAATACGATTTAGCTGCTTCACCAAGCTGCTTAAATCCAATTTCACCCGTAGCGATCGGAACAAGAACCGCAATCGTAATAACCGTTACACCAAGATTAATTCCTTTCGTTTGTAAATATGGAAGAATTTTCTCTCCTAGAAACGTCCACTTTAATAAAAATAAAACGCCAACCGCTACAGTGAGCGATTGATTTTTAGCAATAAGTCCAATAATAAGTAGTATGAATAAAAATAACGTTGATTGACTAATCATGATTACACTTCCTTTCTGAAAATAATGAACCTGTTTACAAAGTAAATCGCTGTTAAACATATCGTTATACACGATATAGGCAAGAGTATTCATCAATCAATATAGATGATACAGCAGACCTTAAACGCTCTAAACGAGACCAAAATAAGTTGTTTTTATATTTACCGAGAAAGAAAAGCACACTTCTTTCTTTTCTTATAAGAAACCGGTAAAATAAAAAGTAGGTAAAGTGAAGCTCTCGTCAATCAGTACAGAGAAAACATTTACTATTGATTAGCCTTCACCGTCAAGCTTTTACGCGCCGATTACTTCGCACCTTGAAGTAATTCATACTGCCCGTGAATAGCAGGATAAATCCATCATTCCACTATAACATAAATACAATTTGGAATGGGAGGTAAGCACCTTTGAATCGAAACTCACTGTATATCGTATTGCGACTTATATTTGTCATTTTAGCAACAACAATTGGGTTTTATGCGCTTTTGTATGTTTCAGGTCTTATATACCCTTTTATCATCGCATTAGCTTTTGCTTATTTGATTAATCCAGTCGTAAATTTTCTCAATCAAAAACTACAATTCCCTCGTGCCTTAGCGGTACTCGTCAGCTTAATTCTCGTGTTCGGTGCCATCGTCGGACTTGTTACATATCTTGTGACAGAAGCGATTTCCGCCACAACTTACTTACTACAAATCGTCACAGAAAAGTTTCCAGCAATTGTACAGTATGCACAGCAATTTGCACTCAATAATATTATGCCTTTATATGATGATTTAATTTCTAAATTTAATCATCTTGGTGAATCACAACAATATACAATTACACAAAACATTCAAAATCTAGGAACGGAAGCAACAAAGCAAATGAAAGAGCTGTTAACCGCCATTATAAGTGGATTAACAAATTTCATCAGTGCACTCCCAACAACTTTAACAGTCCTCGTCTTCATCCTATTAGCGACTTTCTTTATTAGTTTTGATTGGCATACACTCGCTCATAAAGTAAAGCGATTACTTCCAAATCGCATACACGGATACGGAAAGACTATTTTTGTTGATTTACGAAAAGCATTATTTGGATTTGTAAAAGCACAACTCACACTTGTATCTATGACCACCGTCATCGTACTAATTGGACTATTAATTTTGCGCGTACCATACGCCATCACAATCGCAATCATTACAGGAATTGTAGACTTACTTCCTTATTTAGGAACGGGAGCAGTCTTTGTTCCTTGGATTATATATGTATTTTTCACAGGGGACACAGCTTTCACAATTGGTCTACTTATTTTATATATTGTTGTCATTGTTCAAAGACAAATTATGGAACCGAAAGTGTTATCCTCCAACATCGGACTCGATCCATTACCAACACTTATTGCGTTATTCGTTGGATTTAAGCTATATGGTTTCTTAGGATTAATTATTGGCCCAGTTACATTAGTATTATTAAACACATTGCACAAAGCTCATGTATTTCATGATTTATGGAAGTTTATTAAAGGCACACCATTAAAATAAATTTCCCACAATAGTCGTTGTTCGCAATAAAATAAGCAAGGGAATTCCCTATTAATAAATGGGGGATTCCCTTGTTTTTTGCATAAAATAATACGACTGAGAATATCTTTGTATTTTTATTCTATTTTCAACATAAATATCAATCCCTTTTCTTCCTTTTTCTACAAATGAATAAATATACACTTTATATTTCGACAAAAAAATAACACTTAAAACATTTCTGTTTCAAGTGTTATTTTTGTACAATAATTGTCGTGTTTCTTCTTATTTTCCGCTCTAACCATTTAATCATCATGAACTTAAACGGCTGTCGTGTTACCGAAAATATAAAAATAAACCCGATTACATCCGTCACATATCCTGGTGTCAAAAGAAGAAGTCCACCTATAAAAACAAAAATACCATCTAATACAGCATCTCCTGGCATTTCACCTCTATTTAACCGAAATTGAATCTCCTTCAACACTATAAGCCCTTGTCGTTTTGCTAAATAAGCGCCAAGTATACCTGTAAACACGATCATAGCAAACGTCGGCCACATACCAATTAAATGACTAGATCCAATTAATACTGTTATTTCAACAGCAGGGATTAAAATTAAAAGAATAAGAAGCCACTTCATTCCCTCATCCTCCTTCATCATACTATTTACAGGAAGTAAGATACTCATGCTACCCAACAGCCTAATTAGACTCTCTCGATTTCCTCACACCCTCAAAACAACCCACAAAACATCAAACAAAAAATGAAATCCCTTTCCCACTACCGAAGATTTCTTTTTTCAGAATGGTTTTTGTATTTAAATTGCAAAAAAAAGAGAAGGACTCCGATCCTTCTCTCCATATTACTTCTTATAGCACTTCCGCATGTCCATTATAAACAATTCCGCGCGCTGCATCAACTGTTACTTCTTGGCCATTTTTTAAAGTCGTTGTTACACCGTTTACCCCAACGATAACTGGGATACCGATTGATACACCTACAACAGCCGCATGGCTTGTTAAGCCACCTTCTTCTACAACTAGAGCTGCAGCTTTTTCAATTGCAGGAATCATATCTTTATCAGTGCTTGTTGTAACAAGGATGTCACCTTCTGTTACGTTCGCTACAGCTTCTGCAGCTGTTTTCGCTACAACTACTTTACCTTTTGCAGCTTTGCGACCAATCCCTTGTCCTTTAGCGATTTCTTCACCAACAACATGGATTTTCATTAAGTTTGTTGTGCCAGTTTCAGCAACTGGTACACCAGCAGTAATTACAACTGTATCTCCAAGTCCGATTAGACCTGCATCCATACCTGTTTGAATTGCAGTATCTAACATTTCATCAGTAGATGCTGCACGTTTTTCAGCCATAAACGCTTGTACACCCCAAACAAGTGCAAGACGACGGCCCACTTGCTCGTCAGTTGTTACAGCTACGATTGGAGATTTTGGACGATATTTAGAGATCATTTTTGCAGTATATCCACTTTCTGTTGGAGCTACGATTGCAGCTACATCAAGAGCAAGCGCTGTGTGTGCAACAGATTGACTAATTGCATCTGTAATTGTTGGAGTGAACTCTTTAATACGCTTTTTGAACATATCTTCATATTGCAATGATTTTTCAACACGTACTGCGATGTTCGCCATCATTGTTACCGCTTCTACCGGGTATTGTCCCGCTGCAGTTTCACCAGAAAGCATGATTGCATCTGTACCATCAAAGATCGCGTTCGCTACGTCACTTGCTTCCGCACGAGTTGGACGTGGGTTACGTTGCATAGAATCTAACATTTGTGTTGCAGTAATAACCGGTTTACCTAATACGTTACATTTTTTGATTAGACGTTTTTGTACTAGCGGCACTTCTTCTGGTGGAATTTCTACACCCATGTCACCACGAGCTACCATTAAACCGTCAGAAACTTCTAAGATAGAATCGATGTTATCGATACCTTCTTGGTTTTCAATTTTTGGTACGATTTGAATGAATTGTGCATTATGCGCTTCTAACAGTTCACGGATTTCTAACACGTCAGCTGCTTTACGAACGAAAGATGCCGCGATGAAATCAACTTTTTGCTCGATACCGAAGACGATATCTTTTACGTCTTTTTCAGTGATACCAGGAAGCTTAATGCTTACGTTTGGTACGTTAACACCTTTTTTATTTTTCACAGTTCCGCTGTTCAATACTTTTGTACGGATGTTTCCGTCAGCTTTCTCGATTACTTCTAGTTCGATAAGGCCGTCATCGATTAGAATACGAGAACCTGGGTCTACATCCTCATAAAGACCAGCATAAGATACAGAGAACTTTTCTGCAGTTCCTAATACTTGCTCAGTAGAGAGAACTACTTCTGCACCTGTTACAAGCTCAGCTTGTCCGTCTACGAAGTCATGTGTACGGATTTCTGGACCTTTTGTATCAAGTAAGATTGCAACTGTTTTACCAGTTTTCTTTGAAGCTTCACGAATGTTTTTAATACGTGCTCCGTGCTCTTCATGGCTACCATGAGAGAAGTTTAAACGAGCGACGTTCATACCCGCTTCGATTAATTGCTCTAATTTCTCAATACTTTCACTAGCAGGACCTATAGTACATACAATTTTAGTTTTACGCATATTGCACCTCCGAAAATTATGAAACCGTTCCCAAATATTCGATATTACGCCAATTAGATGGATAATTCTTTAGATAATTGATACATATCTTTATCAATCGTATGCTTTTGAGCTAACGCTTCGATAATGTCATGATCAACAAGTTTGTTATTTTGGATACCAACGCAGCGTCCACCTCTACCTTCAATCAACAGTTCAACTGCTCTTGCGCCAAGACGGCTTGCTAATACACGATCTTGTGCACTTGGTGATCCACCACGTTGTACGTGACCTAATACAGTTACACGAGTATCAAAGTTTGTTGCTTCTTCAATGTGTTTACCGATGTCAATCGCGCTTCCAACACCTTCTGCTACAACGATAATACTATGTTTCTTTCCACGCTCACTACCACGTTTTAAACGAGCAATAACATCTTCCATGTCATACTCTTCTTCTGGAATTAAGATTGTTTCTGCGCCATCTGCTAAACCAGCCCATAATGCGATATCACCAGCGTGACGCCCCATTACTTCGATAACATATGTACGTTCATGAGATGTAGCTGTATCACGAATTTTATCAATTGCATCAATAACAGTGTTTAATGCTGTATCGAAACCAATTGTGAAGTCTGTCCCAGGAATATCATTATCAATTGTACCTGGTACACCGACACATGGGAATCCTTGCTCTGTTAATTTTTTAGCACCTTGGTAAGAACCGTCTCCACCAATAACAACAAGTCCTTCAATGCCAAATTTCTTTAATTGCTCGATACCTTTTAGTCGTACTTCTGGGTCTTTAAACTCAGGACATCTTGCTGTATATAATTTTGTACCACCGCGGTGGATAATATCGCCAACAGAACCAAGTTCTAATTTTTCAATGTGACCAGAAATTAATCCAGCGTATCCATGGTAGATACCATATACTTCTACATCATGGAAAATCGCTTTACGAACAACTGCACGAATGGCAGCATTCATACCAGGTGAATCTCCACCACTTGTTAATACACCAATACGTTTCATTTGTACTCACCTCATAAAGATTATTTACCTTATAATAAAATAACATGAAGAAATATAAAAATACAATGGAGAAGATGTGTCTTTTCACAATAAAAACGTGCATTCGCGAAATGGAACGCACGCTTTTCTTATTTTATCCAAATGGAAGCGTTTGAAAACGAAACTTGCCCAATTTTCATATATTTTTCATAACGTTTTTCGATTAATTCATCTTTCGAAATACCGTTTAATTGCCCGAATGTTTTTTTCAACATTAAGTCAATATTTTCTGATTGCTTTAAAATATTACGATGCGCACCGCCGCGTGTTTCTGGAATAATTTCGTCAATTACACCTAATTCTTTCAAATCCGCCGCCGTGATTTTCATCGCTTCTGCAGCTTCTTTCGCTTTTCCTGCATCTTTCCAAAGAATCGCTGCCGCTCCCTCTGGTGTAATAACAGAATAAGTGGAATTTTCTAGCATATGAATGTAATCTCCTACTCCAAGACCTAACGCACCACCACTGCCACCTTCACCGATAACAACGCAAACCACAGGTACAGTAAGCCCTGCCATTTCGAATAAATTACGTGCAATCGCTTCACTTTGCCCACGTTCTTCAGCAGCCTTACCAGGATAAGCACCTTTCGTATCAATGAAGCAGATGATTGGACGATTAAATTTCTCCGCTTGCTTCATTAAACGTAGCGCCTTTCGATATCCTTCTGGATGAGGCATTCCAAAATTACGACGAATATTTTCTTTCGTATCTTTCCCGCGCTGGTGCCCAATTACTGTTACAGGCATGCCATCATATTTCGCGATGCCGCCGACAATCGCTGCATCATCGCCATATAGACGATCTCCATGACATTCAAAAAAATCAGTAAATAAGTGCTCAATATAATCGAGCGTTGTCGGTCGTTCTGCATGACGAGCAATTTGAACGCGGTCCCATACTTTCATATTGCCGTATATTTCTTCCTCTAAATTTTCTAGCTTGTCTTCCAAAATACGAATCTCCTCGCTGAAGTCCATCTGGGTGTTTTTCGTATAGTCTTTCAGTTCTCGAATCTTATTTCTTAGCTCAACAACTGGTTTTTCAAATTCTAGCTCTGCCATATAGCCGTTTCCCCTCCTTGATGAACTTCTAAAATCTTACGGAGCGACTCTCTCATATCATCGCGATGCACAACCGCATCCAATTGACCGTGCTCTAGTAAGAACTCTGCCGTTTGAAAGTCTTCTGGCAGCTTCTCACGCACTGTTTGTTCAATTACACGTCTACCAGCAAAACCGATAAGTGCACCCGGCTCTGCAAGATTATAGTCACCAAGTGAAGCGAAACTCGCTGAAACACCACCTGTCGTCGGATGAGTCATAACAGAAATAAATAACCCTCCAGCATTGCTATGCTTTTTCAAAGCTACGCTCGTTTTTGCCATTTGCATTAAGCTTAAAATACCTTCTTGCATACGCGCACCGCCCGATGCAGTAAAGATAATAAATGGAACTTGTAATTCGTATGCTTTTTCAACTGCACGTGCAATTTTTTCTCCTACAACAGAGCCCATGCTGCCCATTCGAAAGCGAGAATCCATTACTGCAATCACAACAAGCATTTCATCAATTGTTCCTTCACCTGTCACAACTGCTTCATTTAATTCTGTTTTCTTGCGATCACTCTCTAATTTTTCTTCATAATTTGGGAACCCAAGTGGATTTAACGAAACCATCTCTTTGTCATACTCACGAAATGAACCTTCGTCCAATACACTATCAAGGCGTTCCCATGCATTCATAGGATGATGATAGCCACAGTTTACACATACTTTTAAATTTTTAAGAAGCTCTTTTGTATACATGATTTTCTTACATTTCGGACATTTTGTCATAACACCGTCCGGTACATCTCTTCGTACTTGTTCTGAAGGAATTGCAGCGTACTTTTTCTTTTTTACGAATAAATCTCTTAGCACAATTTGACCCCCTTTGTTGAGAGCTAAGGTTAGGAAGAAAATGTGGCTAACACCAAAGATCGATGTTAGCCTTATCTTCTCAATCTGTCTAATAGAGGATATTCAAACAGTCCAGTCAAGATAGCTACTCAGCTCTCTTTATCCTCTTTTTTTGAACACGCACTCATAACCTCTCTCTTTACGTTTAACTTTAACCGCTATGCGATAGATTGTTTGTCATAACGTGTCATGGTCATTTCGACAAATTTTATACATTACGAGTGAAACTGTATGTTTTCCATTAGTTCATCATAAATTTTTAGCGCCTCTTCTTCTTTTTTCGCGTATAACACTTCATAAAGCTTTCTATAGATTTCTATAGATTCTAGTGAAATTTCATAAGAAAGAGTCGCAACGTAATCATTTACAATTCTCCAAATTCGATATAGTAAATAATTGTCCACTCGTTCAATAAGTGTTTTGAAAAACATTTGATGAAACTCCTGAATTGAACTTTCGTCCTTTTTAAGAACTTGTTTCAACATACCTAATACACTAGAAAACGTTTCTTTCGGTAAATCACATACGATTCGAATAACATCTTTTTCAAGCAAGCGTTTCGTCTGTAACAAATCACGAATTGTTTTCTCATCTTGTAATAAAAATGGTGCGATTAATTGAACAAGACCATTGTCATAGAAGTTTCGAATAAACGTTCCTTCACCGCGTCTTGTTTCAATTAATCCTACGAGTTCTAAAGCTCGCAATGCTTCCCGTACAGATGAACGCCCAACGTTTAAACGCGCACTTAACTCGCGCTCAGATGGTAAACGATCACCTGCGACTAAACCATCCTCTTCCATAATGGAACGGATTTTCTTTACAATTTCGAGATATACTTTTGTATTTGATGATGTCAATAGAAATTCCTCGCTTACTCTTTACCAATCAACGCTAAATTTTTTGTTTTCTCAGCGATTTCATTTGGATCTACTTGACAGCGAGCTACTCCTGTCTCCATCGCAGCTTTTGCAACATAAGCCGCCACCTGAGGCGCTACACGCGCGTCGAACGGAGCTGGAATGATATAGTCTGCATTTAGCTCATCTGCCGCTACAAGCTCTGCAATGGCTTGTACAGCTGCCATTTTCATTTCTTCATTGATTTGCGTAGCATGTACATCAAGTGCACCACGGAAAATACCAGGGAACGCTAGTACATTATTTACTTGGTTCGGGAAGTCAGAACGACCAGTTCCAACAACAGCTGCTCCTGCTGCTTTTGCCAGTTCCGGCATAATTTCTGGAACTGGGTTTGCCATTGCAAAAATAATTGCATCGTCATTCATTGTACGAACCATTTCCTCAGTCAATGCACCCGCTACAGATACACCGATAAATACATCCGCGCCTTGCAGAACATCCGCTAATGAACCTTCTACACGATTTTTATTCGTATATTTTGCAACTTCATCTTTCACCGGATTCATACCAACAGGGCGACCTTCATAAATCGCACCTTTTCGGTCACACATAATAATGTCGCGTACACCATAGCGATATAAAAGTTTAATGATTGCAATACCTGCTGCACCTGCACCATTTGCTACAACTTTAATGTCAGACATTTTCTTTCCAACTAGCTTAAGTGCGTTTACAAGACCTGCTACTGTTACGATAGCTGTTCCGTGTTGATCATCATGGAATACAGGAATATTTGTTTCTTTTTTCAAACGTTCTTCAATGATAAAGCAGTTGGGTGCTGCAATATCCTCTAAGTTTACACCGCCAAATGTCGGCTCCATTAATTTTACAGTTTCAACAATTTTATCTACATCGTTTGTATTTAAAGCAATAGGGAATGCATCTACGCCAGCAAAGCTTTTGAATAATACAGCTTTACCTTCCATTACTGGAAGAGATGCTTCTGGTCCGATATTACCAAGACCAAGTACAGCTGTTCCGTCCGTCACAACTGCTACCATGTTTCCCTTCATTGTATATTCATATACCTTACTTTTATCGTCATAAATTTCTTTACAAGGTTCTGCAACCCCTGGAGAATACGCAAGACTTAAGTCTTTAGCATTTTCTACTTTTACTTTTGATACAGTTTCTAATTTTCCTTGATGCACTTTATGCATGTGAAGTGCTTCTTCACGAAGTGTTGACAAACTATCCACTCTCCTCAAATTATTCTTGCTGATATCATTCTCTCCAAGTGGTCTGACCACGAACACTATTACTATAATAATCGAACTATAGGGAAATTGTCCATTATATTTTCACTACGACATTTTCCTCACCGACTATTTCGCGAAGTGCTCCTAAACATTCTTCACTTGGATGAATTGACAAACTACGAGATAATTGTACCATTTTATGTTCCTTTTCATAATAAATTAGTACTTTCGCAAAACCTGAATAGTGAAACAATATTTTTGTAACTTGATTTAACAACTTCTTTTCATACTGCGACGGTAGTTTTACATAAATCGATGCTTCTTTCATTTCATTGTAAACATCCATTTGTTCTAATGGATAAAGACCGTTCACAATCCATTGCAATTTATGATTTCGTTGTTCAATCGTCCCTTCCACTAAAACAATTTCACCTTCTTTTAACCTCTCCGAAAAATGAATATACGTCTCCGGAAAGACAACCGCTTCCATTTCATCATTTTGATCACAAAAAGTGACGAACGCCATTTTTTGCAATTTTTTCGTCCGAATGACTTTTACACCTGTTACATAAACAATCGCACGCTGTACGTTTCGCTTTTGCCTCATCGCTTGCGCAAGAGACGGAATTTCTAGTTCTTTTACAAGCTTTGCATACTGCGCCGTTGGATAACTGGATAAATAAAAGCCAAGCGCTTCTTTCTCATTATTTAATTGTTCAATAAAAGATAGCTCTTCTCCTTGTACGTATACTGATTTTGGGACACTTTCTTCCCCCAATTCACGCGCAAGGCTTGCATACTCTAAAGCACCCTTAATACTGTTAAACAAAGTTGTTCTCGAAACTTGAAAATCATCGAAACAGCCAGCCCAAACAAATGCCTCTAAATTACGCTCCGTAACAAACTTTGCTGGCATACGAAGACAGAACTCAAATAAATCTTGAAATGGATTTCTTTCTCTTTCCTCGATCACCGCATTCACTGTAGCCATCCCGATATTTCGAATCGAAAGCAAACTATAGCGAATTGCATTCCCTTCTATTTGGAAATTATAACTACTTCTATGAAGAGACGGCGGTAAAACATGAAAACCTTTGCGCTTCGTTTCACGTATATATTGCACAATCTTATCTTCGTTACCTATCGCACTGGATAAGAGTGCCGTCATAAACTCTAAAGGATAATTCGCTTTTAAATAAGCGAGCTGATATCCAATCATACTGTACGCTACAGCATGGCTTCGGTTAAAACCGTAATTTGCAAATCTAACAATTAAATCATAAATTTGTTCTGCAGATGTTTCATCGTATCCATTTCGTAAACACCCTTGTACAAAATGCTTTCGTTCTTGATCTAAAATCTCACGGTTTTTCTTACTCACTGCACGGCGGAGCAAATCGGCTTCTCCGAGTGAAAATCCCGCTAACTGCGAAGCAATTTGCATAATCTGTTCTTGGTATACAATAACGCCATATGTGCTTTTTAAAATTGGCTTTAAATCTGAATGTAAATAATGAATTTGACGCTTCCCGTGCTTTGACTCAATAAAGGTTGGGATTTGTTCCATTGGCCCTGGACGATATAAAGCGTTGACGGCAACAATATCTTCAAACTCATTTGGTTTTAAACTGCGGAGTACATTCCGCATTCCCCCAGATTCGAGCTGGAATACACCTGTTGTATCTCCTCTTCCTAGTAATTGGAATGTCTTTTCATCTTGAAGAGGTAAATTCCGTATATCAATTTGTTTACCTGTTTTGTTCACAATAAATGTAAGAATATTTTCAAGTAACGTTAAATTACGTAAGCCTAAGAAGTCCATTTTTAACAGACCAAGTTCTTCTAACACTTCTGCTGGATATTGCGTTACATATACATCGTTATGCCCTTCTTGAATCGCAACACTTCCCGTTAATGGCTCCTGACTCATAATGACTCCTGCTGCATGAATAGACGTATGACGTGGTAAACCTTCTACACGTTTCGCAATTTCAAAAACACGCTCATGCAAGAGATTTCCTTGTACAAATTCACGAAGGGACCCGGATTCTTCATATGCTTCTTTTAATGTAATCCCAACCCTTGATGGAATCAGTTTCGAAAATATGTCAATATCTCTCGGCGGAAGCCCCATTACGCGGGCGATATCCCGAATCGCTGCTTTTGCAGCAAGCGTTCCGAACGTAACAATTTGGGCAACGCGAAGTTGACCATACTTATCTTTTACATAACGAATCATCTCATCACGCCTAATGTCCGGAAAATCAATATCAATATCTGGAAGCGTAACACGTTCAGGATTTAGAAATCGTTCAAAAAGCAAGTTGTACTCAATTGGATCGATATCTGTAATTTCTAACACATAAGAAACAAGAGAACCTGCTGCCGAGCCACGGCCCGGTCCTGTTAAAATACCATGTTCATGTCCGTATTTCATAAAGTCCCAAACAATGAGAAAATAATCACTAAATCCCATGCGAGAGATAACTTCAAGTTCATGATTCAGACGTTTCCTATGTACATCTTGAACCGCCCCATATCGCTTATTTAGCCCATCTTCACAAATGCGGCGCAAATAAGCATCTGATGTTTCGTTAGATGGAACAGGAAACTTTGGCAATTGATTGACGTGGAAAGGAATTTCTACGTGGCAACGTTCAGCTATACGAACTGTATTTTGAAGGGCTTCTTCTGCATGAGAAAATAAAGCTTCCATTTCAGCCGATGATTTTAAATAATACTGGTCTGTTTTGAGCCTTGGTCTGTCTGGATCAGTCATCTTTGTTCCGCTCTGAACAGATAGCAAGCATTCCTGCACAAGCGCATCGCTTTGGTTCACATAACGAACATCATTTGTCGCAACGACTGGAATGTTTATTTCGTTTGCAAATTGTGGTAATTTTTCTTGCAAGAATAGTTCATCCTGAATTGCGTGATGCTGCAAACTCATATAAAAACTTCCAAACATATTTTGATACGCACGAGCTACTTCTTCAGCAATCTCGTCTCTTCCTTGTAACAATAACTGTTCAATTTCCCCATCTTTTCCTGGAGAAATCGCAATCAACCCTTTTGCATAATGAGAAAGCCACTTTTTCGGAATCCCGTCTTTAGACTTAGTCATGATGGTGCTAGAAATTTTCAATAAGTTTTGGTATCCTATCTCATTTTCTGCTAACAGTACAAGCGGATAGGATTGCTCTTCTTCCTCACTAAAAACAGAGGCTGTTAATCCGATAATTGGCCGCACGCCATTCTTCTTACATGCTTTATAAAATGGAATCACTCCGTACATCACATTTTCATCTGTAATTGCAAGTGATGAAAATCCAAGCTCTTTCGCACGGCTTACAAGTTCATCAATTTTACAAGCACTTTTTAACAAACTATAAACGGTTTGACATTGTAAATGCACAAACTTCACTGTTGTACCCTCTCTTTATCTATTTGACTACTTTCATTATAGGTGATGAAGAAAGCGGAAATCAAAACATACTTCTTATACTTTGTCCATATATATGGAGGAGAAAGGGGAATGACGATGGATGTAAGACAAACTTTTTTCTCTCTTCTCATTACAACTTACTTTATTGCATTTGGAGTAATGCTTGGTGGTTCTTTAATCGGAGGAATTGGAGCATTTCTTGTTGGAAAACCAGCTCTTACTGCCATAAAACAATTCGCAGAAAACTTACGTATTTGGGCACTCGTTGCAGCAATTGGCGGAACTTTTGATACATTTTATAGCTTTGAACGAACCTTTTTCGAAGGTGCCACAAAAGATATTGTGAAACAAATTTTACTTATTTTTTTCGCAACAGGCGGCATGCAAACCGGCCTTATTATTATTAAATGGATTACGCAGGATCATGTATGAGGGTTCCAAGCGCTACAATAGCTAAAAAGTGGTATTTATTTTTAGGTGGCGCTGCCGTTGGAGGGATTTTGAGTTGGTTTATTTTTTTGTACATATACGGCGTTTTTCAAGAAGATTATGCAAAAAAAATTGTGTTTCAGGAAACGGAAATTACAAGGCTAAAAAAGAATCTTCATGTTCTTACGGAAGATCGTACTAAATTAAATGAGGAAAATAAAAGCCTTTTAACGATCCAAGAAATTAAAATTGAGATTCCGAATCATGATAAATACGATTTAGACCGTGTTACTCTTGAAAATATGATTACTTCTCTTCAAGAAGACCTCCAGCACCTCGTAACAAAAAACGTTCAAAGCGTAGCAAAAAACAAAGAATTGTTAATAAAAACAATTGAAAATAAAGTATACAAACATTATGACCGAAGCTACCGCTTTAAAATCGAAACAATTTCCTTTGATACTGTGCTCGAAATTAGCATCAATATAAAACAAGAAAAGTAGAGCTTCTGGGCCCGACTTTTCTTGTTTTTAACACATGAAGTACTTGTTTTATTTACAGATCTCACACAAGTCCGCGAAAAGACGATCTGCTTCTTCCCAAGAAGATGCTTTCGCACCAGAAGCCATCGGATGACCTCCGCCGTTATACTGCATCGCTAATTTATTAATTACCGGTCCCTTTGAACGAAGACGAACGCGAATCACATCTTCCTCCTCTAAAAATAGAACCCAAGCTTTTAATCCATCAATATTGCCAAGCGCTCCAACAACACCAGATGCCTCTGAAGGAAGTACATCAAATTCTTCTAGTACTTCTTTTGTCAGCTTAATATAAGCTGCACCTTCCTCTGTCATCGTAAAGTTTTGTAAAATGAATCCATTTAAACGAGCGATTTTCTCTTTCGTTTTATACATTTCGTTATATAACGCTGGAAAGTCCACTCCCATTTCTACAAGCTCGCCTGCATAGCGAAGTGTTCTTGCTGATGTATTCGGGAATAAGAAGCGACCTGTATCTCCAACAATCCCAGCTAAAATAAGACGAGCCGCTTCTTTTGAGATTGTTAAACCTTTATCTTTTCCGTAAGAGTAAAACTCATAAATAAGCTCACTTGTAGAACTTGATGTCGTATCAACCCACGTAATGTCCCCATATGGATCTTCATTTGGGTGATGATCAATTTTAATAAGCTTCTTTCCTTTTGTATAACGCTGATCACAAACACGCTCTTGGTTCGCTGTATCACAAACGATAACAAGCGCATTTTCATAAGTCTCATCATCAATTTCATCCATTACTCGTAAATACGATAAAGAAGGTTCATTGTATCCAACCATATAAATCTTTTTCTCTGGGAACGATTCTTGAAGAACGGTTCCTAACCCACATTGTGAACCTAATGCATCTGGATCTGGGCGCACATGACGGTGAATAATAATCGTATCAAACTCTTTAATCGCTGTTAAAATTTGTTCGTGCATATGTATAGTCTCCTTTTTATTGATTTCTACCTCTGTAATCAATTTTCTCACTTTATCCTTCATTATAACTGAAAATAATTTATCCATGTGGACAATTGCTTTATAATAATAGTTAGAAAGTTTCGATAATGTTTTGTGTTTCCACTTAGCATGGGGCTGAAACAGAATCTGACCGCCTCTATGCATGAACGGATCCTCTCTCCCAACTAAAACGATGGGGTTTCAGTTCAATTTTATCCAGTTTATTTTCCCACCATATCAGTCTCGGCTATGAAAACAAAAGGGATTCTCCACTCATTCCCTCCCTTTATTTTCACTCGGCATGGGGCTAAAACAGGATCTGACCGTCTCTATGCATGGACGGATCCTCTCTCCCAACTAAAACGATGGGGTTTTATTTTTAAATTTACCTAAATACAAACTAACGGAGGATCATATCATGCCAGTATTAGTCTTTTGTATTATCATCTCATTTATGTTGTATCTCTTCTATAAAACAAAATATTTTCGTACAAATCGTCCGATGGAAAAAGGATGGCTTGCTGGAAAATCCGCAATGGCGCTCGGTGTATTCGTTGCGCTATTTGGTGCAAACCAATTTTTCTTAGAACTCTCTACCGCACGTATTATCGTTGGCGTGTTATTTATCTTATTTGGTGGTGCGAGTATTTTTAATGGATTCCGTCAGTATAAACATTTCTCACCTCTTGCAGTCGAAGAAGCAGAAGCGTATAAAACAATGTAAAAAGCATCAGCATAAATGCTGATGCTTTTTACATTGTTTTATTTTTAAAATCATATATGCAACAAATGCAGGTGGAATATTAAAAAGATTTCCTTGCACGTGAAAATGTAATTGTTCTTCTTCAAAAGACATATTTTTATACAACTCTTGTTGTGAAAGCTTTGTTCGTTGTTTTTGCTCATTTAGTCCTTCAATGTAAAGATACTGAATAGGTATCATGGCAAGAAAATAAAACAATGCAACACCACCAAAAAAGAGCAACTCTGATGACATAGTGAACACCATCCTTTTTTCTTTATATATATCAATTATCTGATAATTCAATTATACTACAATTGAACTACCAAATAAAGGGAGGTGTTAGCGTTTGGATTAACAAAATTAACCCGTTTCTTATGTAATTGTGCATTGTTCCTTTTATCGTCATTGGTTTAGGTTTATGCGTTAATCATGAAGAAAATTTTCTTAGCTCCTATCATCACGCTCATTCTAAACGCTCTATACGAAATTTGGCATACGAAACATTACTATCCCGATTCTCCTATCACCTTTACTTCATGAAATATAATCTTCCCCACCATTTCATTACTATTAGCTGTATTCATACACTTTTATAAAAAAATGGCTGAATGAACATCTCACCATAAAAGGGATTCTTCATTCAGCTTTTTTCCATACTTATCGGTCAATCAGCTGCACCATTAATAGCGCTTTCCCAACAACCTCTCCTCCGTGACGCACTTCTACATCTACCTTTCCAAATTTACGACCGATTTCTAATACCTTTGGATGTACAGAAACAACATTATCAATCTGCACCGGCTTTACAAAATAAATTGTTAAATTCTCAACAATTGAATCGCTTTTTTTCTGCGCACGGATGGCGCGATTTGTTGCTTCTGTGACAACGGTTGTAAATACACCATATGATAATGTTCCAAATGAACTCGTCATTTGTGGTGTCACAGAAAATTGATAACTGTGTTCATTCTTTGCTTCTTTCGGAGTCACAAATTGATTTGTGACGATATCCTCAATCGTTTCTCCAACTTGCGGTTGACGTTGAATCATTTGCAATGCTTGAAGTACATCTTGACGGCTAATAATCCCTTGCAATCGGTTGCTTTCATCGACAACAGGAAGAAGTTCAATCCCTTCCCATACCATCATGCGCGCTGCCGCTGCAACAGACATTTTCCCATTCACTGTAATCGGTTGCTTTGTCATCACTTTTTCAATTGGTGTTTCTTTTGCGATGCCAATCATATCTTTTGAAGTAACAATTCCTAATACCTTTTTATTTTCATCTACAATTGGATAACGCCCATGCATTGTTTCTTTATTATACGCATGCCATTGCGCTACTTTATCACTAGGTTTTAAATATAACGTTTCTTCAATTGGCGTTAAAATATCTTCAACGAGTACAATTTCCTTTTTGATAAGCTGATCATAAATGGCACGGTTAATAAGCGTTGCTACAGTAAATGTATCATAGCTACTTGAAATAATCGGCAACTTTAATTCATCTGCTAACTTTTTCACATGATCTTCTGTATCAAATCCACCTGTAATTAATACTGCAGCTCCTGCTTCTAATGCTAGTTGATGTGCATTCGTACGGTTACCGATAATTAGCAAGTTCCCTGCTTCTGTATAGCGCATCATCGCTTCTAATTTCATGGCCCCAATCACGAATTTATTTAATGTTTTATGTAACCCTTCTCTTCCGCCAAGCACTTGGCCATCAACTATATTGACCACTTCGGCATATGTTAGTTTTTCAATATTTTCCTTTTTCTTTTGTTCAATTCGGATTGTTCCGACACGTTCAATTGTACTAACATACCCTTTATTCTCTGCATCTTTAATCGCACGATAGGCCGTTCCTTCACTTACACTCAAATCTTTTGCAATTTGGCGCACAGAAATTTTATGCCCTACCGGCAGGCTATTAATATGTTCTAAAATTTGATTATGTTTGGTAGCCAAATGGTTTCACCATACTTTCTTTTCCCTAAATTCTTCATGTGTTGTATTTTTAGTATACTATATTTCCGAAACTGTTACACTGTACTTTTATGTATCTGTACTATTTTTTTTATAACAAAAATGACCCTTACATTCTATCAGTCACATTCTTACACCAGTGTAAGACTATTGTCATCTCATTCGATGGTTTGTTTTCTAGTTCCAAGATACAATAAAGACAAGAAATCAAACGAAGGAGCGAATGAAAATGAAAAAATTTTTAGAAGTTGTAGGTGCTGTATTTTTAGCTTTCGTTGATGGCAAAAAAATTGCAATGGAATTAAATGAAACACCGGAACAAACATTACTGGAAATAAAAGAAACACCAAAACAAGCACAGACTTTCAAACCTGTTTTACACACATAAAAAACCCTTCACTTGTCTTTTCAAATGAAGGGTTGCTTTTTTTATAGTGTAATACTTTCTCCAACTTCTAATACCTTACCTGTACTACTTGTTAGTTTTTGGACAAAAAGATGCGGGTCTTGCTGGATAATTGGGAACGTATTATAGTGCATCGGCACAACTGTTTTAGCACCAATCCATTCCGCAGCCAACACTGCATCCTCTGGTCCCATTGTAAAATTATCACCAATTGGTAAAAATGCTACATCAATGTTATTAAGAGCACCAATTAACTTCATATCGGAAAATAAGGCAGTATCTCCCGCATGGTACACTGTTTTCTCTTCTGCCGTAAATAAAATTCCAGCTGGCATTCCTGTATATGTAATCGTCTTGTTTTCTTCATCAATATAACTAGACCCATGGAATGCTTGTGTAAATTTCACTTTCCCAAAATTAAACACATGTGAACCGCCGATATGCATCGGATGTGTATTTACACCTTGCCACCCTAAAAATGTTGCGAGTTCAAACGGCGCTACAACAACTGCATTATTTTTCTTCGCAAGTGCTACTGTATCGCCGACATGATCACCATGGCCGTGCGATAAAATAATCGCGTCTACCTTAACATCTTCAGTCTTTAAATCTGTTTTCGGATTACCTGTTAAAAACGGATCAATTAAGATAACCTTTCCATTCGTTTCAATCTTTACAACTGAATGCCCGTGATAGGATACTTTCATTGTTACATTCCTCCTTATTCACATTCACACCTTCTATTCTACATGATTTCACAATTTCCTGTCTTTTCAAACAGCGATTTGCTTGTCATAACACTTTCATCCGATGTAAAGTTATATATGTAATTAAAATCTCGGAGGTGCGAATTTATGAATACTAGATTAGAAAACTTAATGCAATGGCTACAAGAACAGAACGTGGAAGCTGCATTTTTAACTTCTACACCAAACGTCTTCTATATGACAAACTTCCATTGCGAACCACACGAAAGACTACTCGGTCTATTTGTATTCCAAGAAAAAGAACCAATTTTAATTTGTCCTAAAATGGAAGAAGGTCAAGCTAGAAACGCTGGCTGGGCACATGAAATTATCGGATTTACTGATACAGACAAACCATGGGATATGATTGCAAAAGCAATCGCAGATCGCGGCATTGATGTAAATGCAGTGGCAATTGAAAAAGAACATTTAAATGTAGAGCGCTATGAAGAATTAACAAAATTATTCCCGAAAGCATCTTTCAAATCCGCTGAAGAAAAAGTACGCGAACTTCGTTTAATTAAAGACGAAAAAGAACTTTCTATTTTGCGTCAAGCAGCCCACATGGCAGACTATGCTGTTGAAATCGGTGTAAATGCAATTGAAGAAAATCGCAGCGAATTAGAAGTGTTAGCAATCATCGAACATGAAATGAAGAAAAAAGGTATACATAAAATGTCCTTTGACACAATGGTATTAACAGGTGCAAACTCTGCCTTGCCACACGGTATCCCAGGCGGAAACAAAATGAAGCGCGGTGACTTCGTACTATTTGACTTAGGTGTAATCATTGACGGTTATTGCTCTGACATTACACGTACAGTCGCATTTGGCGATCTTTCAGAAGAACAAACACGTATTTACAACACTGTACTAGCAGGACAATTACAAGCGGTTGAAGCTTGTAAACCAGGCGTTACACTTGGCGAAATTGACAATGCTGCTCGCTCTGTTATCGCAGATGCAGGTTACGGAGAATTCTTCCCGCACCGTCTTGGTCATGGACTTGGCATTAGCGTACACGAATATCCAGATATAAAAGAAGGAAACGAGTCTCTATTAAAAGAAGGCATGGTCTTCACAATCGAACCAGGTATTTACGTACCAAACGTAGGTGGCGTTCGTATTGAAGATGATATCTACATCACGAAAGACGGATCAGAAATTTTAACGAAATTCCCAAAAGAATTACAGTTTGTAAAATAAGAAAAAAGGTAGCGAATACGCTACCTTTTTTAAATACCATTTTTCTCTACGATTTCAAACTGATTAACAGTCATTTTCCCTGGGTAACTTTCAAGTATCTTAGAAAACCATACTTTTATTTTATATCCTGATTTCAACTGTTTATATGCATTTTTATCACCAAAATGTAGAATCGTGTCCGCTGGGGTATCCAAATGTTGTTGTAGCTCCACATACTCCTGCAACCCTTTTTTCGTTTTGAACTTTTTGTTACTAATGAAATATACAGTTGTATTTTTCACTATAACGTATCCTTCCATAACACCTTTTTCTGTTTGTTGTTGTATATTCACCGGCTCATTCTCAGCTTGCTCATTACGTGTACATGCTGTTAATATCACGAAAGAAACGGTAAATAAAACATACACACACAACATCCATGTGTTTCTCTTCATTTCATGCCTCCATTATAGAAACCTCATTAATCAATCCTATTTCTAACATTTTTTGTTCGTCTCTAATCGTTTTTTTGAAATCCTCAATAAATGATTGATTTGTTGAAGAAAGGCATTTATTTCTTGTATATTCTCCGTTTCTATCATAATATTTAAATACAGAATTTTCTAAATAAAAAGGGGAGATTACATGCAACAACTTCAAAAACAATTAGAAGAAATAAAAGCTAACCAATACGCCATAGATTCCACGATAGACATTCATGATTTAAGTTCAAAAATGCTCCAACATATCGGCACACCAGACGGCTATTTACGAGACAAATTAATCTGTACGACCTTTTGGCACCTCATCATAAATGACCATATTACACAAACTCAATTACAGCACTTATTATCACAAAGTATAAGCGAACAATATTTATTTTATAAAATCACTACAGAAGATAAAGATGCTGTGTTCACCCGATCATTTACAGCACTATTAATTGCTTTAATCATAAACGCCGATACAAAACATAACTTCTTATCACCGTCTGACATATTAGATGTGAAAGACAAATTAATTTTATATATGAACCAAGAACATGATTTTCGCGGATATGTTAACGACCGAGGTTGGGCTCACAGCATCGCTCACGTCTCAGATACATTCGATGAACTTGTTATAAACCCGAAACTTGAAGTCTTCCATTATCCTGAAATACTACAAACCTTGTTAGAAAAGATAAATGTGCATACAATGTATTACAAGTACGAAGAAGATGAGCGAATTATCACTCCTATCATTGCCATGCTGAAAAATGGTTTAGATGAAAAAGAACTCATTGCAGCCTTACATTCCTTAGTTAATCAAATGCAAATTCAAAAAGCAGAATTATCTATCGTGTCTTATGAAACGTTGTATGGAAATGTAAAATCATTCTTACGAAGCCTATTCTTTAGATTAAGAACCTTATCCATGTGTGAAGAAGCGGAGAAACAAATTGAAATATTATTAAAAGAGTTAAACAGATACTACTAAAAAAGAAGGCTACTTAAAAAGTGCCTTCTTCCATCTCACTAATATTTAGTTGAAACTTTACAATCCAAACTGAGAAAAAGTGTATACAAATCGCAATGGCCATACATGTCCCGCTCAAAAAAGTTAAAATCGGGTGCGAGTATAAATGCCCTAAACCATAAGACGCTCCAATGAAAAACATTGTTATGTAGATGTAGATTGCTCCATGTATTTGCTTCATATAGGCCCCCTTTTCTCCATATTATACCATAAATTTTCAGATTATTCTAATTAATGTTTCGTAATCAATATTTCTCAACTGTTACACCTCTTACAGCCGCTTTTATATACGGTGAACTTTGTAAATCTTTTAAATCCTCTGTTTTTCCTGTTACGACTACGCCGTAGATCGGTAAATCTCGAGGTGAGATATTCTTTATATTGACTTTTCTATTAATAATGATTCAAACGTTTCATGACTCATTCTGCTCTCCTTCCTATATACTCAACGTTTGAGAGCTTGAAATGTATACAAGTTTCTGCTGAAAATTTTTCACAAATAAAAAAGCCCATCTATTCTGGTGTGCTTTTTCGTATATACAAAGAATACTATTTTATTATTTCATCGCATCTTTGACAACATCTTGAATCATGACAACTTCTGTTTTCATATGGTCAGCAGGTGCTTCCTCATCAATACATTCATACCAAAATTCCAAATGCTTTTTATCAACTTCGTGCCGAGAAGCTTCGATAGCTATCCCGCCTTCTCCTTGGACAGAATACCAATACAAATATTCTTCTCCATCTCTTATTTCCCGGAAAATTGTCTCTACATACATTTTCTCGTCGTTTAATGTCAATAACACTTCTTTCATATGATCATTTAGCATCTTCATCCATTCATCAACACGGTGACTTTTCCCTGGCTTCACTTTGAATCTTGTTAATTCGACATTCATGTTTTATCCCTCTACTTTCTTACGTACATATAAAACATATTCCATTGGATGGTCAAAACCTAGTTTACTAGCAAGTCTTTGTGAGGGTATATTATCCACATTACAATCCCAGCACGGCGTAATACTATTTTGTATACAATGTTCTATGAAATAAGTTGCGACTAATCGAGCGAGCCCTTTTCCTTGATAGTCTGGATCTGTTGCGATATCAATTTCAGCAAAACCATTACTTCTAAAAATTGAGACACATTCAGCCACTACCTTTTGATCTTGTACAATACAAAATCCAAAACCACGCTTCAAAAACACTTCTTTTGATCCCCAATATTCTGTATAATACTGTTCCGTAAATTCAGTACTTTTTTCGATTATGTTTTTATCAATCCGCTTAACTTTGTATGTAGAATCTTCTAATTCTCTTTTTCTATCTTCAAAGATATCTCTCTGAAATAGAAATTTTTTTCGAGGGATTTTTCTAAAAGAATCCTTGAAATGATTTTCAATAATGCTTTCCCACTCTATGCTAGAAACAAATAATGTGAATCGCTTCTCCGTTGTTAAAACATCATTTTCAATATAAGAAAACAAAGTGTGTTGAAATTCCTGATCATGTGTATCTCCAAACAGATAGTAAATGCCATTAGCAGTCGCAATCATTCCTGTTGTTAATCTCTCATTTACAAAAATCTCACCATCTATTATTCGATCACATACTGCATAAGCAAAAGTAGATGTCTGTTTGTTATCTTCTAAAACTGGAAGAATCGTATGATATTCTGCTAACGCTAACTTTCTCATACGTTCTCCACAATAACGGTATCCGCATCTAAGTTTTCGAAGCAAAGATTAACAGTGCGCTGTAGTGCCCTTGTTCGGTGAACGGTACCGGCTGGAATTAAAATAGAATCGTTTGGTTTTAATACAGCTGTATCCTTATCTTGAAAATCGATAAGTAATTCTCCCTCGAGTACTATAAATAATTCATCCGAGTTCGAGTGAAGATGCCAATCATATTCCCCCGTAAACACAGCAATTCGTAAACAATGACTATTCACATTCGATACAACAAAATTTTTGTGCCTTTCTGTAATATCTTTTGTGAGTTCTAAAAGATTCACTTTCTCCATTGTTCTCCTCATCCCCTAGTGATTTATTATTTTCCCCAAAACCATCCAAGTGCAATAATCATCATACAAACCCAAAAGCCGATTGTTCCAAAATCAATATCTTTTTCCTGCTTTTTCTTCCTTACCTTTTTTACTTCTTCTTTTAACTCTTGTACACTTTGTTCTAATTTAACAATTGCTTCTTTCATTTCATTCAGTTCACTGTTCTCTTGTACTTTTTCTTCTGACTCTTTTGCTAAGTTCATTGCTATGCACCCTTTTCGCGACGTTCTATTCCATTCTAATGATCTCGTTTTTTCCAAATCTATTTTTGCCTTTCATCATTCTGAAAAATAAAACATTTCAAAGTAAATTACTTTCAGTTTTAATCCCCACCACCTCCGCAATCTCCACCCCCACTATCACTTGCACTACTACAATCGTTATCGCTGTAATTTACAAATCCACTTGATGAGCTGGAGGAATAGGAAGAGCGTTTCCTTTTCCGCTTTCTTTTCTTATCTTTTTCACTTTCACGGCTTGGCCATACTTTATCAAACACTACAAAAAACATACCGAATGGTACCAAAAAAGCAATGCCCTGTAAGATGTCTTCCAAAAATTCAGGTCTTATCTCTATCTGATAAAATACACCTAACACAAAAAAGCATACGATTACATAAATGACCATACTAATATATCTGGCTATTTTCTCTATACTAAGAACCAACTTCTTTTGAAATGATATATTCGTTTCCTGCTTTTTCTTTATATATTTCTGCCTTCTTATTTGTTTTTTCTTGCTACTTTTTCTCCCCATTTTATCCCCTCTCTAAAATCTATCTCACATATATAATTTCAAACTATCATAAGAGGAATCGTATTAACAAGAAAAAAATTCCATTCCGATAAATTTCCAAACAAAAAACCCTCCTTATCACAAGGAGGGCCTCATCTAATATTTATTATGATAAAGCAGGAGCTTTTTCAAGAAGCTCTTTCGCATCAGCGTATTGTAAGCCGTGTGCTTCTGCAACTGCTTCAAATGTTACATAACCATCTAATGTATTAATACCTTTTAATAATGCAGAGTTGCCTAGGCAAGCTTGTTTGTAGCCTTTGTTTGCAATTTGTACTGCATATGGTACTGTTACGTTTGTTAATGCAAGAGTTGATGTACGTGGAACCGCACCAGGCATATTTGCAACTGCATAATGAACAACGCCGTGTTTTTCATAAGTTGGGTTATCATGAGTTGTAATGCGGTCAGTTGTTTCGAAAATACCACCTTGGTCAATCGCGATATCTACTACAACAGAACCTGGCTCCATTGATTTAATCATTTCTTCTGTTACAAGTTTTGGAGCTTTTGCACCTGGAATTAATACTGCACCGATTACAAGATCAGATTCTTTTACAGCTTCTGCAATGTTATATGGATTAGACATTAATGTTTTGACTTGATTGCCAAAAATATCATCTAATTGGCGAAGACGTTCTGCACTTAAGTCGATAATTGTTACGTCAGCACCTAAGCCTACTGCGATTTTCGCTGCGTTTGTACCAGCTTGGCCACCGCCGATAATTGTTACTTTACCGCGTTTTACCCCTGGAACGCCTGCAAGTAAGATACCTTTGCCGCCTTTATTTTTCTCAAGGAATTGCGCACCGATTTGTGCAGACATACGACCAGCTACTTCACTCATCGGTGCAAGTAGTGGTAAAGAACGATTGTCTAATTGTACTGTTTCATAAGCGATTGATACTACTTTGTTGTCAATTAATGCTTTTGTTAATTCTGGTTCTGGAGCTAAGTGTAAGTATGTGAATAAAATTAAACCTTCGTGGAAATAACCATATTCGCTTTCTACTGGCTCTTTTACCTTCATAACCATCTCTTGATTCCATGCTTCCTCAGCAGTTTCAACAAGTTTTGCTCCAGCTTGTACGTACTCTTCATCTGTAAAGCCAGATCCTAAACCTGCACCCTTTTGAACAAAAATTTCATGACCATTGTGTACTAAATGTACAGCACCAGCTGGCGTCATTGCCACGCGGTTTTCGTTGTTTTTAATTTCTGTTGGAATACCGATACGCATTATTAATTCCCCCTTGAGTTATGAAATGACCCCTGAATCATTTTTTAAAGCGCTTTCTACGCTCTTATATTCTAACATAATATCTCAATATTTGACAAAAAATAATGCGAGTTTTCCGATAGATTTTGCCCCGCATTAACGGACAGTAATATCCCCCTCTCAAGATGAAAAAGCCCCAAAATCAGGTGGGGGATACACTATCCATAAATGCCCGATTGGTGAGGGCTAACCATCATTGAGGGATAAAGCTCCCCAATGATGGAAGTTTCACTTTATCTATTTTTGTCGATATCGGTGAATAACATCAACTGCCCCTGTTACTTCTATAATTGTGCCTGTAATCATATCGGAATCTTCTTCGCATAGAAACGAAATTGTTCGAGCAATATCTTCACCTGTTCCAGATCTACCAATTGGTGTTCTAATGTCTTTCATCGTACGCGCCTGCTGAATTGTCGCCTCTTTCATTTCACCAATAATATCTCCTGGACAAACCATATTCGCTGTAATGCCATATTCCGCTTCTTCATAGGCAATTGTTTTCGTTAACGAAACAAGTCCTACCTTTGCAGCCGCAAATGCAGAACGGTACATCCAGCCAGGTGCACTATCTGCCCCTTGAAATCCGTAATTGATAATGCGACCAAAATGCTGCTTCCTCATAATGGGAACGACAAGTTTTAATAAACGGAACACTGCTGTTAAATTCCCTTGTATCATTTCATTCCATTCATCTTCTTCGTAATCAATTAACTTTTTACGTTCAAACACATAAGGACCTGCATTATTAATCAAAAAATCAATTTTGCCAAAACGGCTAATCGCTTCTTCTACTATTTTATGTAAATCTTCTTTTTTCGTGACATCTGCTTGCACAAACTGTAGACGTTCTTCTATATTTTTATACTTTTCTTTCATTGTTTCTACAGCACTCATATCGCTATGATATGTTACAGTTACTGAATATCCTTTAGCTAATAAATTCTCTGTTACTTGCTTTCCTAAACCTTTCGTACCGGCCGTAATGAGCGCGTGTCTCACAAACATGCCTCCTTTTAAATTGCTATACTTCATATGTAACAAGTTCTCCCTACAATTACAACTAAAAAGAATTGGAACAGAGTTTTCAAAATTCTGTAACGTTTCTGGCAAGCACGTTACCATATTTTGTTTTATAATTAAGTTGTAAAAGCTTATAAAAACGAATTGGGAGGAATCTACTATGAATAATACATATACAAATATTTTAATTGCAGTGGACGGTTCCAAAGAAGCAGAAAAAGCCTTTAAAAAAGCAATTCAAGTCGCAAAGCGCAACAACGCAACATTAACAATCGCTCATATCGTTGATGTAAAAGCATACTCTGCTGTAGAGGCATATAGCCGCGCAATCGCTGAGCGGGCAAATCTCTTTGCAGAAGATTTATTAGAAGACTACAAAAAGACTGCAACTGAAGCTGGCCTTGAAAAAGTAGAAACTGTATTAGAATTCGGTAATCCAAAATCTAAAATCTCAAAAGAAATTGCTCCAAAACAAAAAGTAGATTTAATTATGTGTGGTGCAACTGGTTTAAACGCTGTAGAACGATTCTTAATCGGTAGCGTCTCTGAACATATTATTCGCTATGCAAAATGCGATGTCCTTGTTGTTCGTGGTGAAGAAGAGCAAGGTGACATTTAATAAATAACGAAAACACCAAGTCTTATGCAGACTTGGTGTTTTTTTATTTTATGTATTTTCCAATAAATATAAAACATGCTATACAGACTATGACAATTGCATATAAGGATGACGGTAAAAACTTCATTGCCCATAATCCCATTGTAATGGTTGCAAGTGTCAAATAACTCATTTTCGCATAGTATGTCATTTTTTTTCGTAAAAGAACTACATATAAATAACCAATTGGTGGTGTAACCAAACAAAGAATGAAGATAAGTGTTGAATTGAAATACCATTTTTGTTTAGCAAGTTGCTCCATTTCTTCTTCTATTATTCTATCCTCTTGTTCCTTTATATCTTTTTCAAAAGGATCCTCATCTTCCCCATTCTTTTCACTCATATAAGGAATAAAGTGAAAAAAGAAATAATAGAAAAACATTATTGCTCCAAGCTTTAAATCGAATCCCTTTTCCGCTATACGTTCACTTACAAAACTCAGAACTATTGGAAAAACAAAAACATATGTCATCATCCAAAACGTTTTTTTTCGCTTTGTCCGTTGCCTCTCTTGTTCATTTTGTTTCTGCTTTTTTCTATATATCCAGAGTGAAATACAACAATCCATTACAAGTATACAAAAAATAAATAGGGCGATATACGTAGGTTTTATATATTGTAAAGTAACAATGGCAGGAAAAGCATATTTAAGTATAATAGCCGTATATAAAATAATAACAAACCTATAAAACAACTTCATCTTCCCTTCTTTTTTAATGTCCTAATAACGAAATGTTAACATATAAAATACAGGTATTGTTATACAATAAGGAAATTTCGGTTACGCTAAGAAAAAACGAAACGAGGGCTACTACATGGGAGATCACGAACGAATTATTTTAGATGTAAATGATGAAGAGCTGGAAATGCTCGATACGATCTGTTCGCATTTTAAAGAAAAACATGGCGTTGAGCTGAGCCATGGTGCACTCCTCCGTGATTTGATGGATATTGAGTATATTCGTATTACAGAAAACAGACATAAATATGAATAAGGAAAAATGACATAACATTACACTTATTAGAGGATATACAAACGTATATCCTCTTTTTTCATAATAAAAAGACATTCATTACGTGACAAAATCACCTTACTGAACGTCTTTTCAATCACTTTTATATGATTATCTTTATGCCTTTTTAACAAATTCAGATTTTAATTTCATAGCTCCAAAACCGTCAATTTTGCAATCAATATCATGATCTCCATCAACTAAACGGATACTTTTTACTTTTGTACCTATTTTTATAACTGATGAAGTTCCTTTTACTTTCAGGTCTTTGATTACTGTTACAGCATCACCATCATTTAAAATATTTCCATTTGCATCTTTAACAACCTTTTTACCTTCACTGTTTTCAGTTTCTGATTCTAAAGCCCACTCATGAGCACACTCTGGACAAACAAAAAGACTTCCATCTTCATAAGTATATTCTGAATTACATTTCGGGCAGTTTGGTAAGTTTTGCATACTTTTTTATTTCCTCCATTATAAAAATTACTTTCAATTCCCTTTCTTATATCCTCGTAAACATAACAATTACGAAATTGAAATTCACAAGAAATAGGGATGTTCCTTATATACTGCCATAGTATTTCCAGATTGACAAGCCAGCTTTACATGAACATGTTTTCTAAAAAATAAAAGGAGAGTACATCGTATCATGCGCTCTCCTTTTTCTTACTCCTATGTCGGTACGGTTAACGTAGATTTTCAAATATACGACCTCATATGAAGAGTTGTTTTAGCATTAATTCCCCCTCCTGAAACACAAAACAGTCACACTAATGGTATAATTAGGAAAATCAGAATGAATACATAAATTCATCTCACCGTATCGCTGAAGCATCACCTTTCATACGCTTGAAGATTTGGCGCGTAATAGAATGGAGGAGTCTAATAAATGAAATCTGAAAGTATCGCAAAACATTTCCATACATTACATCAGCAAAGATCTCAATTTCTCCCTAAACTACAATCACTTCCGCAAGAAGAACTATGGCATCGAAATGAAAATGGGAAATGGTCGATTGGGGAACATCTCTACCACCTGTACTTAATTACAAAAATGCTAAAAGTTGCAATTAAGTTTTCTTTGACACTTCTTCCCTATGCCAAGATAAGAAGAAATGCCCCGTTTGCAACTGAAATACATGACATCTATGCAGAATACAAGAAAAAAAACGGTAAAGGAATGAAAGCTCCTTGGATTCTAGTACCATCAAAAAAAATCTATTATTCTATGGATGGTAAAGAACTAGAACGATTGCTAGTGAACGAAACAAATGCAATCAAAGTATGCGTTCAGAATATAGAAGAAAATATCGCGGGGCACATTGTATTTTTGGATCCAATCGCTAAGTATCCAAACCTAATTCAAGCCATTCAACTTTTAGCGATACATGAGAACCATCATTTTTTAATCATTGAAAATATCTATAAAACGATGCATGCACGTAGTATAGAAGTATAAAAGCACTAAATCAGTGAGGGCTGAATCCCCCACTGATTTAAGTTTAAGTTTCACTTTATCTTTACTTCTTCTCCTACATATTCCAAATGCCAGGCATCTTGAATAGATAAGACTGAAGTTTCATCTAAATTCTTTGTAAACCGAAGAAGTCCGTATTCTCCTGCATAAAATATGGAAGAGGTGATAGGGAAACAAGGATAGTACTGATCTTCATCTACAAACACTGGTTTATTTTGCACTTGTTCCTCTATCTGTAATTCAATATCTTTTATAGATAACATAGAGTATTACCTCTCTATTCTTTTTGAATTTCATTTGAAGTAAACTCTTTAATAAGTTGGCATAATGGACGCTCCTTGCATTACTAAATTTTCCATCTATCCAAATTTCAACCTAAGATTACGAAACTCCTTTTTTCCGTTAGCATACTTATATCTTTTGCTAGTGGAAATATAATAAAAAAGAGGATACTTGGTTCCTGGACAGAACTTAGTATCCTCTCATGTTCATGAGAAATCATTCTATTTATATCGATTTTACACTTCAAAGTTCAAGTATCCACTCAACACTTTCTTTACTATTTAAGCTCTTGGTGTTTTCCGCCCATACCACCTCGTGCATTTGTTTGTTGATGAACAGAGGGTTTATTTGTCTTAGGATCCCGCCAAACTTTATAAGTATACGACTCATTAGATTCATCTTTAAACATTACATTCATACCATAAGAACCTTCTTTACTATAAAAGGCCGGTTTTATTGATAAAATATCACTTTCTTTATATCCTTTTTCCTGTAAGTGCCACATTGTTAGCATAATTGCTTCTTCTCGTTTTTCACGTTCTCCTACATACATATATTTATCTACCAGAAAAATTTTCGCGTTAAAACTTAAACTAATTAGTAGTACAAGAATAAAAATTATCTTTTTCATACATTCTCCTATCAAGTACAAATATCGTTCATGATCAACAACAAAAAAATTTGAACCTTTTTTCTCTATATTATAAAAGGATACCATACTCATTTCCTAAAATATAGAAAATTAAATATTAGATAAACATCTGTATAAAAATATGATATATACAAAAAAGAGGGTAATATGCTCCTATACAGAACAGATTACCCTCTTCTCATCCTTATAAATTTACGGTCTCTCCCACTAGCACCTTCGCTTTTTCCAGCGCTTTTTGAATTTGTTCGAACCCTGTCCCACCTGCACTATTACGACGTTTCACTGCTGCATAAGAAGAAAGAACTTCATATAAATCCTCTTCAAATAACGGACTCATCTCTTGATATGTTTCTAGCGGTACATCTAATAAATAAATTCCTTTTTGTGTGCAATGAAGAACAAGCTTTCCGACAATTTCATGTGCCTGACGGAATGGAAGCCCTTTGCTTGCTAAGTAATCAGCAATTTCTGTTGCATTAGAGAAGTCTTGTTTCACGGCTTGCCCCATTTTTTCTTTATTTACAGTCATTGTTTCTAGCATACCAGCCATAATGTGCAGGCAGCCTTCCACTGTCTTCACCGTATCAAACATTCCTTCTTTATCCTCTTGCAAATCTTTATTATAAGCAAGCGGTAAACCTTTCATTACCGTTAATAAACTAAATAGGTTGCCGTATACTCTTCCTGTTTTACCACGAATAAGTTCAGCCATATCAGGATTTTTCTTTTGCGGCATAATGCTGCTTCCTGTTGCATATTGATCGCTCATTTCAATAAATTGAAACTCCTGACTGCTCCATAAAATGAGTTCTTCACAAAAGCGAGATAAATGCATCATTAATATGGATGAATTGCTAAGAAACTCTAATATGAAATCACGGTCACTTACCGCATCTAAGCTATTTTCATAGATTCCTTCAAAGCCGAGAAGCTCCGCACTATACGCACGGTCAATCGGAAATGTCGTCCCTGCAAGAGCACCTGCGCCAAGCGGAGAAATATTAATACGCCCCAGTGAATCCTCATAACGATTTACATCGCGCTCTAACATCCAAAAATATGCAAGTACATGATGAGCGAACGAAATTGGCTGTGCACGTTGTAAATGTGTATATCCCGGCATAATCGTTTCAATATTCTCTTCTGCTTGATGAACAAGAACCTTCTGCAACTTCTTCGCAGCCTTTATGATGGCCTGCACTTTTTCCTTTAAATATAAGTGCATATCTGTAGCAACTTGATCGTTACGACTTCGGCCTGTATGAAGCTTGCCTCCTACTTCACCGATTTTTTCAATTAACATCTTTTCAATATTTAAATGAATATCCTCAGCTTGGACAGAAAACGCAAGCTTATTTTCTTTTGCTTCATCTAGTAAATGTTGTAAACCTTCTTTTATTTTCTCTGCTTCTTCTTTTGTTACAATTCCCTGTTTCGCCAGCATCGTAATATGCGCAATACTACCTTCAATATCTTGATTCGCTAATTGCTGGTCAAAGGAGATGGAAGCTCCAAACTCCTCGACCCATTCTTCTGCTTCTGCTGTAAAGCGACCTCCCCAAAGTTTGCTCACGCTTTCACCTTCTTTTGATTCACTTGGCTGTATACTTTTGTTGGAAGACCAAATAAAGAAATAAAGCCAACTGCTGCATCATGGTTAAATTCATCATCCACTGTATATGTCGCTAATTTTTCATCATATAGAGAGTATTCTGATTTACGTCCTTCTACAATTGCATGACCTTTAAACAATTTCACACGTACTGTGCCTGTTACGGATTTTTGTGTTTCTTGTAAGAAAGCAGCAAGTGCTTGTTTTAAAGGTGAGAACCATAAACCGTTATAAATTAATTCTGTTAATTTTTGTTCAATCATCGGTTTAAAATGAGCGACTTCTTTTACAAGTGTTAAATCTTCTAATTCTTTATGCGCTGTAAGTAATGTCATTGCCGCTGGGCATTCATACACTTCACGTGATTTAATCCCAACAAGACGATTTTCTACATGGTCGATACGTCCAACACCGTGTTTTCCAGCAAGCGAATTTAACGTTTTGATAAGTTCTGAAAGTGAATAAGAAGTGCCGTTTAATGTTGTTGGTACCCCTGATTCAAATCCAATTTCCACAAACTCTGGTTTATTCGGTGTATCTTCTAATGCTAATGTCATTTCATATGCATCTTCTGGAGGTGCTGCCCATGGATCTTCTAAAATTCCACATTCATTACTACGTCCCCATAAGTTTTGGTCAATGGAAAACGGACTATCTAAATTGATTGGAATTGGTACATCATTTTCTTTTGCATACGCAATTTCTTCTTCACGTGACCATTTCCATTCACGTACCGGCGCAATCACTTCTAAATACGGATTTAATGCTTGAATAGAAACTTCAAAACGAACTTGGTCGTTCCCTTTTCCTGTACATCCATGTGCAACAGCACTTGCTCCTTCTTGCTCCGCAATTTCTACTAGTTTTTTTGCAATTAATGGACGCGATAATGCCGAAACAAGTGGATATTTTCCTTCGTATAACGTATGACCTTGCAGAGCCATCAATGCATATTCATTCGCAAATTCTTCTTGCACATCAATCATATAAGATTTAATTGCACCTACTGAAAGTGCTTTTTCTTTTACAAACTCTAAATCTTTACCTTCCCCTAAATCTAAACAAAGTGCAATGATATCATAATTTTTCTCTTGTAACCATTTAATTGCAACGGAAGTATCAAGACCTCCGGAATATGCTAGAACAACTTTTTTCTTCTCCATTTTCATATCCCCCCAAAGAATAAATATTCATTATTATTAATATTAATTCACACTTTAACACCTTTTACAAAATGAATCAAGGGATATTAGCAAAAAAATTTCTAACAATTCCGTCGAACTTCTTTCTTTTTTTCGATACAATGGAAACAGAAAATGGGGGTGTCTATATGGAACAATATTTTATATACGATGAACACCTAGGAATAGAAGTACCTGAACTACAAGAAGAATGGGAAGATATCCCTGAAAAAATGCAGCATGCTATTTTATTAAAGTGGGAACAAATTCGCGGAAAAATACCTGATCGTATAAAAAAACTTGAATATCATATTAATCAAAAACAACATCGTTTAAATAACGAAGAAAACTTTGAAATTTCCTGTAGCCTCAATTCTGAAATTGCTGATCTTGCCTCCATCATTAACGATTTATGGCTTTGGTATCGCCTTACTCAAAATGTATCTGAGGGGAAAGCGCATCAATAATAAGCCAAATAAAAAAGCATCTACAAATAGATGCTTTTTTAATAGTAATTCCATCCCTTTTCATATAGGTCTAATAAATTGGGCTCATTCAAACGGTTAACCGGTAATTCAATTACCTCCCCATTCTTTGTGATTATCTCATCTTCATCTTTCCCAAATTGAAATAGAGATGGAATCATTTCTTCTGCCAAATATTCCGTATCTACAGTAAGCTTCATACTATTTATTTTAAATTGTTCTCTAGACGCAATTGTAAATCCCCAATTTCCAAATGAAGGGATATCTAAATGATAATTTTTTGCATATAGTCCTGTAGATTTTACTGTCTTACTAATTGTCCAAAAAGCTTCTGTTGCAAATACTGGTGACGTAGATTGGATGGAAACAAATCCTTCCTGAGATAAATGATTTCTAACAAGACTGTAAAATTCCCATGTGTAAAGTTTATTCAGTGCCTCATTATTGGGATCGGGTAAATCAATGATGATTACATCATAAAAATCATTCGTTTGTTTTAAAAAGTTGAATGCATCATCATTAACAAAATTCATTTTGCTAGAACGAAATGAATTTTGATTTAATCGTAGTAAATGAGGATTTTCTTTAGCTAGCTTAATCATCTCTGGATCTAAATCAACTAAAGTAATTCTTTTTACCTCTTTGTATTTTAAAATCTCTCTCGTCGCTAAACCATCTCCCCCGCCTAATACTAAAACATTTTGTTTTTTAGGAGCGAGAGACATCGGAATATGTACTAAAGCTTCATGGTATCTATGTTCATCGGCCTCTGAGAATTGCAGCTGTCCGTTTTGGTATAACCGTATATCTCCAGGGCCTTTCGTCATAATAATTTTTTGATATTTTGTTTGCTTTTTTAATACAACCGGATCTCGATATAACTTATTTTCTAATGTATACGCATATCTTTCTCCAAACAGAAAACCAAGTGCTATTATAATCGTTAAAATCATGCCAGTAACTCGTAAGTAAACCTGATTCATTTCTTTTTTAAAGACAAAGCTTAACCATACCGCAACAAGGATATTGATGAGCGCAATGAAAAAGGCTGTCTTAATAAGACCTAACATTGGTCTCAATAATAAAGCAAACGTCACGGTTCCGATTAAACTGCCCGCATAATCAAAGAAAAGCACTTTTGCAGTAGATTCCTTTAAATCAGCATTAATTTCTTCTGATTTCCGAATTAAAAGCGGTAATTCTAAACCAGTTAAATAACCTGTGACAACAATAATGGAATATAAGATAATTTTAGCTGTCCCGTCACCAAAGTGAGCTTGCATAAAGAAAACCATAAAAATAGAAAATCCACCAATAATGGCAATAAGGTATTCTGTTACAATAAACGTCGATAATAAGTGACGATGAAATTTTTCACTATGCATCGCTCCAATACCCATGCCACTTAAAAAGAGCCCTATCGTTAAACAATAAAAAAGCGTAGAATCCCCAAACAAATATCCACCTGCCGCTCCATATAAAACCTGATATACAATGCCACAAATTGATACAATCCCTGATGAAGTGAAGATTCTTCTTTTCTGAATCGATTTTTCCTTTTCTGTCATACCTGCACTCCTTTAATAAAGTAGAACTTCCACCAGTGAAGGCCCCGCTGATGGAAAGTCCGCTCCAATCAGGCTTTAACGGGCAGTTATCTTCCACCTATATTCCTCGCTCTCTCTGAATATTGAGGTGAGATACTTACCGTCCGATAAAACGAGATAAACTCTTTTCATTTAATCAGAATAAAATATACTTTCATTGTTTCATAGAAAAAAGAACCTGCGCTGGCAAGTTCTTCTACGAAATAGCTCCCGATGTTATTAATGCTATTGCTAAGGAAATACTTGCAGCGATAATTCCTACCGCAACATTTCCACTTTCAATTTCTTTATCAACACGAACGCGCGGAGTGAGAAACTCAAAGATAAAATAACCAATTAGCATAAGTACAAAACCAATAACACCCCAAATTGCCGCACCAAGAAGAGAATCATTCGTAGCAATAGCTGATTTCATAATTAACGTAATCCCTATTATTTTTCCAAAAAACTGAATGGCAACAGCTTTATTTCCTTTTAGTAACTGCTCCCGATCATTATACGGTGTAATCATTTCAAAAATAAACATACAAATGATTGTTACACCTAATAAAACAACAAAATAAAGAAGCGTATGTAATACTTCTTGTACATCTAAAATTTCATTAAACATAAACCATATCCCCCTATTTCCCTGTTCCTGGGCCACCGCCACGAACTGTACTCCCGCTTCGTATGGAGCCGCTCTCTGATGATTTTTTTTCAATGTTCACTGAAAAGCCTCTACCGCCAGATCCTGAAGAACTCGAGCCTTCTTCCTCTTGAAAATTAGCAGGATTATTGCTAAAAGCACTTACGTATCCTCTGTAACCACTTCTTTTTTTCTTATTATCAAAATCTGCTTTATTCCAACCATAAAGCGTAGCAGCAACACCTAATACACCCATTGCTTCAAGTAAAGAGAAATCATAACTATTTTCAGCAAAATCTTCATTTGCTACCTCAACAACTGTATGATTTGAATTTATTGGATCCTGAGTGATTTGGATAAATTCTTCATTGGAACTTTGAGGATACAGAATAAACATTTCTGTATCACTTTCTTTCGAAACATACTTTGGCTTTTCATTAGCAATAATTTCTTGCGCCACTTCTTTTACAGTTTTGTTTTCCACTGTGTAGACCTGAGCACTATCACCTAAATCATTTTCCATTGTTTCAATGTGCTCATAGTTAGATGAGACAAACCCATCTGTACTACAAGCTGTTAAAATTAATAGTAACGATGAGATAATCAAAAAAAATTTTTTCATTGTGAACGATATTACCCCCTGTAGTAAATTACGTTTTCAATTATAATTGGGTTATATAGGAAAAACCACTAAAATATGATATCGCTACAAAAAATCCTTCCTGCTTACGAGAAATACGTTTCATTTCATTTTTTATCCCGCATTAACGGGCAGTAAGACCCCCACCTCAAAATTCAGCAAAAGCAAAGAGGTTAGGCGGGGGATGAACTGCCCGTAAAATCCCGATTGGTGAGGGCTGATAATCAATGGGGGATGAAGAACCTCCCACTGATTAAAGTTTCACTTTATAACAAGCTTTGCAATATACTTCTTGTGCTGATTTAGCCAAGCATACATCAAACGGTCCAACTAACAAGTTCCGTTCTTTCGGTAACTTTATAAAAGCAACAAGTTCTTCTTCATATTGAACCTTTCTCTGGCAAGCAGAACACTTCAATTCTTTTCTTTTAAACATATCTTTGAACATGCTATATTCTTCCCCCCATCAATCTATATTAATATCATCTCATAAAGATTTACTTTTGTGAAAAATTCACATTTCATGTCCTCTTTTTCATATACTAATGAAAAAAGTTTGTAAGAAAAACACTACTCTAACGGAGGTAGAATCTTATGAAAGCTTTATTTATTATCATTTTAACTCTTCTTAGTGTCATTAGTTGGGATGCTTTCTTCAAAGAGAAAGATGATACCCCAAAAACGGACGATTAAACTTCAATGATTCTTTCCATCACTTATTGGACAAACCCTTAGAACCATTTTCCAATTTCTAAACAACTAGGACTATCCTACAAAAACATTTAAGAATAACAGCATGCTTCTTGTAAACCGACAAATTCTGTAGTTTTTCTCCGGTTATTGTCGGTTTCCATCCGCATACATTTTTTGAAAGTATGATATAATAATATAAAATCTTTTACAGAAAGGATTTAGATATCATGATCGCTCGAAGGAGCATGTGGCATCGAATTGACGAATCTTACACGTAGCGTACTTTTTCAGCTCAGATCCTTTAGTCTAGCGAAAAAAATACGAGAGTGGGGAAATTATGATTGCCCGAAGGATAATTTGGCAACGAAAAGACTCTTCTTACACATAGCGTTTTGTTTAAGTCGCATTGATCATTGCTAAACAAAACAAAGAAGAGGGCAGGATTGCTAAATAACAAATCCTACTCCACGTTTTGTTTAGTCGTTTTTAGGCTTAAACTAAAACGAAAGTAGGGAGAATTGATGGACGAGAGGATTATTCGTTATTTCTTCAGCGATATATAGCGTAGTTAGTTTGATGTAAACTAACTGAAAGCTATAAGGCTCGTAGTTAGTTTACAAGACGAAAAGAACTACTAACTACGGAAAGAAGGAATAACGATGAGGAACATCCAAAGTCGACAAATTATTAAAGAAATTTTTATGGTTTTAATCGGTTCATTTATCCTATCTGCAGCACTATATCACATTCATTTTCAAAACCACTTAACAGAAGGTGGCTTTGTAGGAATCGCGCTATTTATACAAAACTTTTTTGATATTTCACCGTCAATTTCAACTGTATTGATGGATATCCCGATCATTTTACTATGCGCTACATTTTTAGGTAAAAAGATGGTTGGTTATTCATTTATGGGTTCAATTTCATTCGGAGTGTTTTATTCTTTAATGGAAAACTATTCTCCATTCACGGTAGATTTATCAAATCATTTATGGATAGCCGCAGTATTGGGCGGTGTGCTAGCTGGTATTGGACTCGGTTTTATATTGCGATTTGGTGGTGCAACCGGCGGCGACGATATTTTAACAATTGTACTAAGTAAAAGAACTCGCTTTACAATTGGTCAGATTTTCTTCGTCTTTGATGCGATCGTGCTTGCACTTTCATTATATTATTTAACTTGGACAGAAATTGCTTTTACTATTCTTTCAATTGCCCTACAGGCAAAGACGCTCGATTTAATTTATTATCCAGCAAAAGAAAAGAAAACAGTATCTATTCCAATGTCAAAACAACATGCAACAAACTAAAAAGCGAAAGGCTCCGGCCTCTCGCTTTTTTATGCTCTTTTTTCTTTTTCTACTATGTAACGCACTTGATAAAACCTGTTTGCAAACTCTGTTACATTCCGTGTTAGACGATAATTCACCGTAGAACCAATTGCAATTCCTAACACAGGAATGCCTTGAAATAGTTTATGGCGAAGCGCATAAATAGAAAAAGTCTTCAAAATTTGTTTTAACACAACTTCTGTAGAAGCTGGTTTTAATACTTCTTCTTCCCCTTCATAAAAGAACGAATCTTCTTGTTCTAGTTCTTGAAGTAAGTTATACCAAGCATATTGCTGGAGCCTTGTTGGTAACGATGCCGCATGGAATACCTTTAAAGCGAGCATCATTTCATAAGGCTTGTTCACATCATGACCAAACGATGTTGCAATAAGCTGAACCGCCTTTACATTTAATGCAATCATAACAGGAAAGTCAGCTGTTAATAATAACAAACCACCTACTCCGGTTGTGCCTCCCTGTACGAAAGAATATAAACGATGACGCGCCGTCTGCTGCTCTGCTATGTATGTTAATTGATCAATGGATAATGCTTTCAATTCTTCTAGCTGTTCAACCGATTCATCAAACAACCGTGCTGTTCCTAAAATACGATTTCTTGCATCAAGCTGTGATTGTGAACTTTGAATCAATGCATGGAGATGGAATAACCATCCGTCTACTTTCGCAAAAAACTCTTTTCGCTTTTTCTCAGGAAACTTTGCAACAGTACTATGCAACCACTTATCAAATACCTTTTGAAAATCGGTAGGCTCCTGTTCTAATAATTTCCTTTCCCAATTTTTAATATCTTGTAAAATGGCTTGTTCTCGCTTTGATCGCATCGTAACAACCACCTCGCTCAATTTTTTTCTATTGTAACATATTTCCGATTTTTCTTTGTAAATCTGATAAGCTAAACATATATTTATCCAGTACATGGGAGGTTACTATGTGTACCCACGCGCAAAGGCATTTGGAATTGTACTTCACAACGAACGAATTCTCGTTCAAGAGTATCTTACGGAAAGTGAAGCGTATTACAGACCACTCAGCGGTTCTATTGAATTTGGAGAGAAATCAGATGAAACAGTGATTCGTGAATTTAAGGAAGAACTTAATGAACAAGTAGAAATTACAACTTACTTAGGATGTCTTGAAAATATCTTTTACGCAAACGAAGAAATCGGCCATGAGATCATTCAATTGTATTCTCTTCATTTTGTAGATACGTCGCTTTATGAGATCAAAACAATTCCTATTATAAACGGAGAACCCCATACATATGCGACGTGGATTCCGATTACAACATTTCTGAATCAAGAAAAAGTATTGTATCCAAATGGACTAACGAAATTTGTTGCCACAAAAAGAAAAGACGGAATCCTATAGGATTCCGTCTTTTTTACATATATTAACCAAGGTTTCCAAGACGTAATACGTCACGAGCAATCATAACTTCTTCGTCAGTTGGAATTACGATAATTTTTACTGGAGAGTGTGGGAAGCTGATGAATGCTTCTTCGCCATGAATGTTGTTACGTTTTGGATCGAAGTATACTCCCATAAACTCAAGGCCTTCTAATACACGCTCACGAATTAGAGTACTGTTTTCTCCAATACCAGCTGTAAAGATGATTGCGTCTACACCTTTCATACGAGCTGCATAAGAACCGATATATTTATGAATACGCTCTACGAATACATCTAACGCTACTTCTGCACGGTGGTTTCCTTCTTTTTCCGCTTGTTCGATGTCACGTAAGTCACTAGAGAATCCAGAAAGGCCTAGCATACCACTTTTCTTGTTTAATACGTTCAGAACTTCTTCTACAGATTGTCCTGTTTTTTGCATGATGTATGGAATTAACGCAGGGTCAAGGTTACCAGAACGTGTACCCATTGTTACACCAGCAAGTGGAGTGAAGCCCATAGAAGTATCAATAGATTTTCCACCTTCTACAGCTGCAATACTTGCACCGTTACCTAAGTGGCAAGAAAGTAAACGTAAGCTTTCAAGTGGACGACCTAATAATTCAGCTGCACGCTGTGTTACATATTTATGAGAAGTTCCATGGAAACCGTATTTACGGATGCCGTATTTCTCATAGTATTCATATGGTAAGCTGTATAAGAAAGATTCTTCCGGCATTGTTTGATGGAATGCTGTATCGAATACTGCAACTGCTGGTACGTTCGGAAGTACTGCTTGGAACGCTTTAATACCAACAACGTGTGCTGGATTATGAAGTGGTGCTAATTCGCTTAAATTTTCAATTTCCGCTAATACTTCGTCAGTAATTAAAGCAGAATCATCAAATTTTTCACCGCCGTGTACAACGCGGTGACCGATACCGCTAATCTCATCAAGAGATTTTACGATTCCGTTTTCAGTTAATTTGTTAAGTAATATATTAACTGCTACTCCATGATCTGGTATATTTGTTACTTCTGTTTGTTTTTCACCGTTCACAGTAATTGTGAAGATACTATCTTCTAAACCGATACGTTCTACTAAACCTTTTGTTAGTACTGTTTCACTTGGCATTTCAAATAATTGGAATTTCAAGGAAGAGCTTCCTGCATTAATCGCGATGATTTTTGACATCTAGTCTTTCGCCCCTTTTTTCTCTTGGTAGTTGTGTGGATAAGACCACAAACCGCTCGATTTTATCTGATTAAATGTACCAAAGATGAAAACGTTTCATCCCCAGTAAATTTTATACTCACGAATTTAATTTAAACATCGTACGACATATATTTCAAGTGAAAAAATTGTAACACCAAGAAAAAATATATATTACAGATTTCAAAAAAATTCAGTTTTATCTTGTATATATTTAAAATTATTACGCACAATACAAAACTGTACTATATCTAAGAATAATTCTGTTACACACATTACGATTTATGAGTTGCAAACCAACTGTTCAATTGAGCCATCATATTCTCCATCGCTTTCATATTGGAAAACTTAGGTAATTCCACTAATAACGCTTGTTTTGGCATCACTACATTTGGACCTTTCTTTTGGAGAACAAATATACTTTTTGCATTTTTCTCGTTTTTAAACATGGAAACAGGAAGCTGTAATAATCCTTGAATATAGCTTGTTTCTTTAATAAAAGCATGTAGTTTTGGTGCTTGATCACTTTCAAAGATGAAGTTTGGTACTAAGAAGAATAAATAGCCACCTTCTTTTGTATGTTTTACGCTTTGTTCAATAAAAAGATGGTGTGCATAAGACATTCCTTCATCTGCTTTTAAAGTATATTCACTTGCACCGATTTCGTTTGGATAAAACCCGATTGGTAAATCACAAACAACCACATCAACTGGATCAATATATAGCGGCGCTAACCCATCTTGATTAAAGAACTCAATTGCTTGCTTTTGTAAATTTGCATTCACTAAAGCAAGTCTAACGAGTAAGTCATCCACTTCTACACCAAATCCACTTATCGTTGTCCCTTCTTGAGCACCATTAAAGATTGTTGTCATTAAGTTTCCTGTTCCAATAGCAGGATCTAACACCGTGATTTCTTTTTGACCCTTCATAAATTTCTGGAACAAGTAGTTCATAAACATCCCAACTGCATCAGGCGTCATTTCATGATTGGCTTGTATGCCATCTTTCATTCCTTTTAAAATGGCAAGCTGAAATGCTTTGCGAAGTTCCTCGCTTTTATATTTTTCTTCATTAAACTTACTATATTCACGATTCAACCGTTCAATTGTTGATTCAGATAATCCCTCTTGCAGAACCGCTCCTTCAAACAGGTTATCCCCTGTTTCCACAAGCGCTTCTAAATATGTTACATCTAATTCTTTACGTAAAATTACGGTAGAAGAATCAAAAATAGAAAATAATGTTTCTACTGTCTGACTCACATACACTCCTCCTTCTGTCAATTACACATAACTTATATCATACCATAAAGTGAAACTTTAATCAGTGGGGAGGTTTCTTCATCCCCACTGATTATTAGCCCTCACCAATCGGGCATTTACGGGCAGTTTATCTCCCAACTAGCTTCTTTGTGTTACTGCACCTTAAGGTAGGAGATTTACTGCCCGTTAATGCGGGGTAATCTAATTTTTTCCCAAAAGAAAAAGCAGCCTCTATGTCATGAGACCGCTAAATTATATCGACGCTTTTTCAAATATATCGACAGTTCGACAATATACAACACGCCTGACAAGAAAAAACGACCTCTATAAGAGATCGTCTTCATTACTTCGCAGCTTTTGCTGCTTCTAATGCTGCTTCATAATTTGGATGGCTCGTACCTTCACTTACGTATTCTACGTAAACTACTTTGTCGTTGCTGTCTACTACGAATACTGCACGAGCAAGTAAACGAAGCTCTTTCATTACTACGCCGTAAGCTTCACCGAATGAAAGGTCACGGTGATCAGAAAGTGTTGCTACGTTTTCTAAGCCGTTTGCTGCACACCAGCGTTTTTGAGCGAATGGTAAGTCCACACTAATTGTTAGTACTTTTGCGTTCTCAATACCAGCTGCATCTTGGTTAAAACGACGAGTTTGTGCATCGCATACACCTGTATCGATAGATGGTACAACACTAATTAATTTTACTTCACCTTTGTATGTTTCTAAACTTACTGGAGATAAGTCATTTGCCAATACTTGGAAGTTTGGCGCTTGATCGCCAACTTTAACTTCTGTTCCAACTAAAGTGATTGGGTTACCTTTAAAAGTTACGTTTGCCACTTGAAAATCCTCCCTTATTTAAACAAAATATGTACACTGTAAATGATAGTTTGTCCCTATACAGAATGCAAACAAAATCGCTTTATTTACAAAAAAAATAAAGAAGCTAATCAATCGATTAGCTTCTTTTCGCTGTTAAATTTCAAATTCTGGTTCATCGCCTTTTCGCTTCTCCATCATTTCCTTCACTTTATCAACAGCTTGTGGTGCTAACTCAATGATCTTATCAATCACATGTGTCTGTTTATCTAAATGTAACACTTTTACGCCTTGTCCATTTATAACGAGAAAAGCGACAGGGTTAATTGAAACACCGCCACCACTCCCGCCTCCAAATGGATGACGACCAGAGCTCTCTACTTTTCCAAATTCGCTCCCACCAGCAGCAAACCCAAAACTTACTTTAGAAACTGTTAAAATGACGCTTCCGTCAGCTGCTTTAATTGGGTCGCCAATAATTGTATTTACATCAGTCATTTGTTTTAAATGCTGCATTGCAGTTGTCATTAAACCTTGAATTGGATGGTCCATTTTATCCCCCTATGCTTGTACAGATTTTTCTGTTATACCAGATCTTTGTTTTCTCATAAACAAGAGTAATTTCACTCCTGTTGTTATGGCACGATATATACGAAAGGAGGCTGTTAATTCACCTTTCGATGCAAATCCCTTCCCTTGAAACACAGGTGTAATCTCAAATTCCGGTATATCAATAACATGCGTATATTGTCCCAAGACCCCGGCTGCCATTCCTTTTATCCCCCATGCATATCCAGTGACAATTCCGGTACTAGCTGCATCACCCGTTCCAATTTGCGAATGCCATTTCCAGCTATTGATTTTCACTTTTTTAAGAAAACCTTTAATAATAGTATGGATCTCTTGAAGCTTTTTTATCAGTTCCCCGATGCTATCAAGCTGCGCCATGATTTTATTTTCCATACCCCCATCTTTCTCTGCCTTTTCGATTTTTTGTCCAGTCTTTTTTTGCTGTTTTTCAATTCTTTCCAGCACATCAAATGTATATCCAATCATCCATATTTTCACTTGAAATAAACATTGTTTCTCCATTTCTGAATATAAAAACGTCACTTTAAGCGATAGTTTCGACAATAGTATAAATAAAATGAGCAAGAGAAAAATGCCAATTCCAATTACAAGCCATTTCATACGTACCATCCTTTCACTCCATATCCATTATCGACAGGTTCAAACAGGATTAAACAATCCGCAATGAAATTGAATATAGGAATTTTTCTAAAAATAAAGAGGGATTTTGACATTTTATATCGAAATATATTATTTGAGCATACCATCAGAATTTTTTCTAATGGAGCACAACGCTAAATTTGACTGCAATGGAGGGATACACAATGGCAGATCGTCGCAATTTATTTTTCTTTTATGGTGATGACAAAGCTACGCTTGTCGAAAAAATGAAGCCAATATATCGTATTTTAGAGGACAATGGATTTACCATATTAGATCATCCAAAAAATGCAAACGCTATCGTCAGTGTTGGAGATGACGGCACCTTCTTACAAGCCGTTCGTAAAACAGGCTTCAGGGAAGATTGCTTATATGCAGGAGTTTCTACGAAAGATGAAATTTCTTTCTACTGTGATTTCCATATTGACCATGTCGATACAGCCCTTCAAGAAATTACACAAAATGAAATTGAAGTGCGAAAATATCCAACAATCCAAATAGATGTTGATCAAGATACATCTTTCCATTGTTTAAATGAGTTTTCTTTACGCTCTAGTATCATTAAAACATTTGTAGTGGATGTGCATGTTGATGATTTATATTTCGAGACATTTAGAGGAGACGGTCTAGTTATTTCTACACCGACAGGAAGTACAGCTTATAATAAGTCATTGCATGGTGCAGTTGTTGACCCATTAATTCCATGCTTCCAAATAAGCGAACTTGCTTCTTTAAATAACAACACATACCGTACACTTGGATCACCGTTCATCTTAAATCATGAACGAACATTAACATTAAAGCTTACTCCGGACGGTAATGATTATCCTGTTATGGGAATGGATAACGAAGCGCTTAGCATTAAACAAGTTGAAAAAGCAGTTGTTCGCTTAAGTGATAAACAAATTAAAACAGTAAAACTTAAAAATAATTCGTTCTGGGAAAAAGTACAGCGAACGTTTTTATAGAAAAAAGAGTGCTGAGAGGTTTCCCAGCACTCTTTTTTCATGATTCACATGTCGTTTTTTTGCAGAAACATTCATATCTTGTGTCGAAACACCAATATTATTTCTGATATACAATTCGACCATCTATTATAGTTACATTAACTTGAATATCCTTTATTTCCTCTGCTTCAACTTCAAATATGTCACGGTCCATGATAGTAAAATCAGCTTCATACCCTTTAACAATTTTACCACGCTTATTTTCCTTACCAATCGCATAAGCACTTCCAGCCGTAAATAAGGAAACTGCTTCATATACCGTTAATCTCTCTTCAGGTATGTAACATGTTCCATCAATAAAACTTCGCCGCGTGACTGCACTATAGATTCCTAAAAACGGATTTACTTGTTCAATTGGCGCGTCTGATCCACCGCAACAATGTAATCCCACGCCGAGTAATATTTTCCATGCATAGGCATACTGAAGACGATGCTCCCCTAACTTTTCAATGACTGAGGGAAAATCAGATGAGACAAATACAGGCTGAATATCAATAATAGCTTGCAAATGCTTCATCCGCTGTATTAACTCTTCACGAGCAAGCTGACAATGAATAATACGATCACGCAGTCCCTCTGCCGGAGGATATAACTCCAGTGCATCAATTACATATTCAAGGGATAAATCACCGATTGTATGAATCGCAACTGGCATCCGTAAATTACGTGCTTTCTTCACTAATCCCGCGAGCTCTTCACGAGAAAAAATAGCTACTCCATTTGTTTCCTTCGCATCTTCATATGGCTCGCTTAATAGTGCTGTTCGTCCGCCAAAAGAACCATCAGAAAAAATCTTCATCGCTCCAAATTCAATATAATGCTCATTTTCATATTCTTTTCGTTCATCTGCTACTTCATGATGAACGAGTAAATGTGCTTTAAAAGGCATTTCCTTTATTACGTGTAAAAATGCATTATACGTTTTTTGAAAACCACCGTAATAATGTAAGTCTTCTGTATGCCCACCTACTAATCCATATTTCCAGCAATCTTGAATGGCTGTTTGTAGCGCTCTTTGCAAATAAGCTTCATCAATTTCCGGCTGGACATGCTTAATTAATTCTTGCGCTTGTTCATACAACAGGCCTGTTAGTTCTCCGGATACTCCACGCCCAATCTTTCCACCTTTTGGGTCTGACGTTTCCGCTGTTATATTTGCTTTTTCGAGTATGTAAGAATTCACCCATGTCACATGACGACAAACACGCTTTAATAAAATGGGATGCTCCTTAGAAATGGCATCTAAATCACGAACGTGGACGCTTTTGGTATCTGTGAAATTATTTTCATTCCAGCCTTCGCCAATAATCCATGTACCTAATCTTGTTTCTTTCACTCGTTCAGCTACAAGCTCAATCATTTCCTTATAAGACGTACAAGCGGATAAGTCTAAACGGAGCAGTCGTTCTCCATGCCCAATAAGATGCATATGGCTATCAACAAGACCTGGTATCATCGTTCTTCCTTCTAAATTGTGTATCTTCTCAGGCTGATAACGACTCTCTAAGCCCTTTTTATCCCCTACACCTATAATCATCCCATCTTCTATATAAACAGCTTCTACTTTCTCATTCTCTTCCTTCATCGTGTAAATATTTCCGCCGTGCCAAATCTCTCCCATCTTCTCATCCCCTCTTCTTTTTAGTCTACGAAATTAAAACGTAGAAAAAAAGCACCACTTTACGTAACATGGTGCTTTTCCAAAAATTAATTATGATCAGCTGGAACTGTTGAAACTTGCCATTCTACATTAAATTTATCTTTTACTTGCCCATACGCTGGGCTCCAGAAAGTTTCTTGGATTGGCATGATTACTTGACCGCCATCTTGTAATTTCTCAAATACTTCTTTTGCTTTTTCTGCATCACTTATTCTAATAGCTACAGTTACTTGTGATCCAATTTGGTACGGTTGTCCTGGGAATGTATCAGAAATCATAAGGTCCGTATTACCGACTTTTAAATGTGCATGTAAAACGCGGTCTTTCACTTCATCTGGAACAGTGAATTCTGAATTTTCAGGCATTTCTCCAAAAGTCTGAATGACTTCAACTTTTGCATCCAATGCATGTTCATAAAACTTCACTGCTTCTTGTCCATTACCATCCAAAACTAAATACGGATTAATACCTAAAATCATAAAAGGCACCTCTTTTTCCAATTTTTTAGTAGTCATTTCACACCGCAAACAGAACGTACGTTCCTATAAATAATATCATAATCTTACATGTACTTGCAACAATCTAATTTCATTTTTTCTTACTTTATCCCTAATCCCATTTCTTGTTTTCTAAGTTCGACGCGTCTAATTTTTCCGGAAATTGTTTTTGGTAGTTCGTCTATAAATTCAATTTTGCGAGGGTATTTATATGGTGCTGTTAATTCTTTAACATGTTCTTGAAGTAAAGGAATCAGTGTGTCTTCTTTTTCTTGTACATTTTCTCTTAAAACGATAAATGCCTTTACGACACTTCCGCGAATTTCATCTGGACTTGCCACAACAGCACACTCTCTTACATACGGATGTTTCACAAGTGCATCTTCAACTTCAAATGGTCCAATTGTATAGCCAGAGCTAATGATAATATCATCCCCGCGCCCCTCGAACCAAAAATAGCCTTCTTCGTCTTTCTTCGCTTTATCACCTGTAATATAATAATCACCGCGAAATTGCATTGCTGTCCGCTCATCATCTTTATAATATTGTTTAAAAAGTGCTGGCGTTTCAATATGAACAGCAATATCACCGACTTCTCCTACAGATACAGGTTGTCCTTCTTCATTTACAATATCTACATGATTACCTAGCGTCGGTTTTCCCATTGATCCTGGCTTAATTTCCATTCCTTTCATAACGCCAACGAGCAACGTATTTTCTGTTTGTCCATACCCATCCCTGACTGTAACGTTAAAATGATTTTGAAATGTTTCTATTACCTCTCGGTTCAGTGGCTCTCCTGCAGATACAGCACTATGTAAAGCTGTTAAATTATATTGCTGTAAGTTCTCTACTTTTGCCATTAAACGATATTCTGTCGGCGTACAGCAAAGCACATTCACTTTATTATCATCTAATAATTGCAAATATGTTTTCGGTTCGAATTTACCGTGATATACAAATCCTGTTGCGCCTGAACCGAGTGTTGCTAAAAACGGGCTCCAAATCCATTTTTGCCATCCTGGACTTGCTGTTGCCCATACAACATCATTCTCCTCTATTCCAAGCCAATTCGGAGCGCTTGTACGCAAATGTGCATATGCCCAAGCGTGTGTATGTACAACGCCCTTTGGATTCCCTGTCGTCCCTGATGTATAGGATAAAAAGACCATATCTTCTCGGTCTGTCTTTGCGATTTCTAATTCATCACTTTCTGTTTCTAACGCATCTTTTAAATTAATCCAACCATCTACTGACTGCTCGCTCAGTACAAATTTTCGAAGGGACTCCATCATCTCTACATCTTCAAATTGTTCGATATACGGTTCATAACTGACAATTGCCTTTACTTCTCCATGCCGCAAACGATATTCAATATCTTTTTTTCGAAGCATTTCTGAACTTGGAATGACCACAAACCCTGCTTTAATTGCCGCAATGTACGTCATATACGCCTCAATTAAGCGTGGCATCATAATGAGAAGCTTATCCCCTTTTTGCAAACCACTCTTTATAAAAGCGTTTCCAATTTTATTCGCACCTTGTATTAATTCAAGGTATGTAACCTCTCGTCTATTCCCTTCGTCATCTTGCCAAATTAAAGCCAGCTTCTCTTTTTCATTTGTATATTTTTCTATCTCCGCAACTAAGTTATAAGACATTGGTGCTAACAATTCTTCTCTATTCATAATCTCATCCTCCTTTATCTATGCCTCCCTTATATAATAAAGAATTTTCAGTAAATTTTAAACCTACTTCTTTTGACAAATTTTTTAGTGATCTGTCGACATAAAAAAGAAGGAGCGAGAAACCCGCTCCTTCTAAGCCATCATATATGGAATTATTTATGGAAACCGCCTAATTGTTGTTCAGCTAGTGAAACTAGACGTTTTGTAATTTCGCCACCAACAGATCCGTTAGCGCGAGATGTTGAATCAGCTCCAAGTTGAACACCAAACTCTTGAGCGATTTCGTATTTCATTTGATCTAATGCTGCTTGAGCACCAGACACTGCTAATTTGTTTGTGCTTGCCATATGGTATCACCTCCTTGTGAGTATAGAGTGTGATAAACCATAGGACTTCATACATATCTAATGATGGTAATTTATGGTTTTAGAAAAGATCTTCAAATTGTTCTTCTTCACTCACTTCTACTGTTTGTAATACCATCTTTTCTGTATTAGCAACAGCTTCTTCAATAAGTGGTGTAAAGTCATATTTTGATTCAAAGCGATTTGCTTTTTCACGCTTCGGTTTTGTCGATGGACTTGCTGGTGTGAATACTGTACAGCAGTCTTCATACGGACGAATCGAAATATCATATGTTCCAATTGCATTTGCAACTTTAATAATTTCTAGTTTATCCATCGTAATAAGCGGGCGAATTACTGGATAGTTTGTAACCTCATTAATCGTATGCATACTATCTAACGTTTGGCTCGCTACTTGTCCAAGACTTTCACCCGTTGTTATCGCAAGTGCATTACGCTCCTCTGCAATACGTTCTGTAATACGCATCATCATACGGCGCATAACTGTCATAGAATAACTAGATGGAATTTCCTTATTAATTGTTTTTTGCACTTCAGTAAACGGAACAAGGTGAAGCGTCACACGTTTACAATACTTTGTTAACTCTTGTGCTAAATCAATTACTTTTTGCTTCGCACGCTCACTTGTGAATGGCGGACTATGGAAGTGAACTGCCTCCACTGATACACCGCGCTTCATTGTTAAGAAAGCAGCTACTGGGCTATCGATCCCACCAGAAAGAAGTACCATTACTTTTCCGCCAACGCCAACTGGTAATCCGCCAGCTCCCATGCGCTCATCACACATAATATAGCTATAACCGCTGCGAATTTCTACACGAACATTTACATCTGGATTATGAACATCTACTGTAATGTCTTCTGTATTATCTAAAATATAGCCGCCAATCTCCGGAAGCAACTCCATCGTCTGCATCGGGAAGTGTTTATAAGAACGGTGTACTGTAATTTTAAATGTTTTAACATCGCCTTTTACTTGTAAGAAAGCAGCAAGCGCTCCTTTTTTAATGTCTTCTAATTCTGACGGTACTTTCATTGCTAAGTTAAACTTATGAATACCAAATACATCTTTCAATCTCTCTGCAATCGCCTCATGATCTTCACCATTTAACTGAATGTACATGCGGTCGTGTGTTGCATCGATTTTGATATTTGGGAATTTCTTCAATTTAAATTTAACGTTATCTTTTAACGTGTTTACAAACTTAGAACGGTTTTTTCCTTTTGTCGTCATTTCTCCATAACGAACTAAAATATATTCATATGTCATCATATTTCTTTACCTCATCACTTCATATAATTTTGGCAATGTTTCTTTTATAATTTCTTCAAATTGTGTTACTTCTTCCATCGTATTTTCAGGTGCTAAACTAATGCGAATCGCACTCGCTGCTGCAGCATGCGGTATTCCCATTGATACTAACACACGACTCACTTCATTTGCTTTTGAGGAACAAGCTGATTTGGTTGATATATATACGTCACGTTCTTCTAGAGCATGAACCACTACTTCTGGTTTCAACCCAACGAATGATACATTTAAAATATGCGGCGCAGCATACGCAAGCGATGTATTAATTGTTACATCTTCCATTCCCTCTAAGAAACGTACGAGTTCTGCTTGCAATTTCTGTAAGTGGTCACTCTTTTCTCTCATATGTTCCATTGTCATACGTAGTGCCTTTACCATCGCGACAATACCAGGTAGGTTCTCTGTACCCGAGCGATAACGCAGCTCCTGCTGACCACCTGATAAAATCGGATCTAATCTTACACCATCGCGTACATATAAAAGTCCTGTTCCCTTTACGCTATGAAATTTATGTCCAGATATCGAACAAAGATCAATATGAGAAGCATATAAATCAAGTGGTACTTTTCCAATTCCTTGTACATGATCCACATGGAATCTTATTTTTGGATAGTTCGCTAGCAATTCACCAACTTCAGAAACAGGTTGAATCGCCCCTGTTTCATTATTCACATGGATCATTGAAACAAGGATTGTATCCTCACGAAGCGCTCGTTTTACATTTTCTACTGATACAATACCATGTTCGTTTACAGGTAAATAGGTAACATCAAAGCCGAGCCCTTCTAATTGTTTATATGCTTCAAACACAGACGCGTGTTCAATATTTGTTGTAATAATATGCTTACCACGAGAGCGATTCTTCATCGCTATTCCTTTAATCGCAAGGTTATTCCCTTCCGTTCCACCCGATGTGAAAATAATCTCGGAAGGCTTAACATGAAGAAGCCCTGCTGCAATCGTTCTCGATTGTGTTAATAAACGCTCCGCTTCTCCCCCGAGCGAATGAATAGAAGAAGGATTCCCAAAATATTTTCCTGCAACCGTTACGTAAGATTGAAGGACTTCTGGATATGGTTTCGTCGTCGCACTATTATCAAAATAGATCATCGTTCTTCCCCTTTCAGCGCTGTCACATCATATAATCATATCACAAATACGTGTAATTACGCTAAACATACTCAAAGGTTCCATTTTTCAATATAGAAGTATACTTCTATATTTTGAAACGAAAAACACTGTTGTATTCCGCTATTCATTATAGCAATATCGCTCTAGAATTTACACAGATCCAGTGCAAAAAAACAAACCCCTTTTTCATCAAGGGGTTTGTTCATTATCAACAAATTCAGCAATTTTTTGTACAACACCAGGTTCAAGTTGTTCCAAAACAGAAGCTGCTTGTTCTAAAGCTGCATCATATTCATATTCGCGGAACAATCTCTCTGCATTCTCTAAGCTTTGCGCCAAATCCACATCATGACTACGGTAGCGATTACCATATTGGATTAGCTTTTCTACTAAGTACGCTTGTCCAATTAACTCCTGCGTCTTTTCATATACACCGTTTACCATTGTATATGTTTCTTCTAACATACTATTTACAACATTCATATTTAGTGGTTTTAATTCTAACTGTTCATATACACCTTGCATTGCCTCTTGTCCTCTTTGTAAATCTTCCATAATGCTTTCTGGAAGACCTGGTAAGTTAGACTTTTGCATAAAGCGTTTAGCTTCTATGATCATATTGCGCATTTCATTTAATTTCTCACGCGCTTCAAATTCTTCTTTACGCATCATTTGCAACATATCTTTATACTCTACATGAAGTACCTTCAATGTTTCACATTGCTCATAAATCTCTTCCAGTTCTTCACGAATAACAGAGAATGCAATATCTTGCTCTGCAACACGTAATTGCAATACTTCAAAGCGTTTCATTAAAATATGCATTTGTTTTTCAATCAACTTTTGTGATTCAATGTCTTTGTCTTGCAGCTGATAGCTTTGTTTCACAAATTGCGTTTCGGATTTTGTCTCAATTGCTTTTTCATGAATTTCCTCTAAATCTTCGTAAATACTAACTGACTTTTTCTCTACATAATGCTTCGCATGTACTTCTTGTTCTAATTGATCATACAACATATCCAAACGCTTTTTTAAGCCTTCTATTTTCTCGTTTACTTCTGTTATATGAAGCTCTTCTAAATCAATCAGACATGTTTGTAGTTGTTTGTTCATATCCCGTACTTCTTTAGGGATTTCTAAATGATTTAATACATACCCTTGTTTTTTCATATCATCATGACCTTGTAATAAATCATCCAATTGTACCAGTAATGTTGCTTGACACTCCACTAATAAATCAGGAATTTCATGAACGATAATTTCTAAGTTCGCCAATCCATCTTCCAAACTTTTTACAATATCACGTGCCTTTAAATAATCACCGTTTGCCGTTGTCTCGTCAAACTCTTGAAACTTCGCTGATTCTATATCAAGTAACTCTTCAATTTTCTGTTCGGATTGTCCAAACATATGACGATGAGCCAATACATTCTTTTTCATACTACGATATGTATCACGTAAACCTTCAATTTCCGAACTATTTTTCTCATAGCTCTCTAATAATTGCTGTAGCTCATTTAAAATCTCCGTAATGCGGTTATCCGCTTCATCTAAATCACGAATGGATTCACTCATCAAACGCTTTGCTTTTCGGAAGGAAAATTGTGAGGCTGACTTTTGGGCATTTTCTAATGTTTTATCAGCTTTTGGCAGAAGGTTTGCAACAATTTCATCCCATTCTTCACGCCACTTTCCAAACAGTTCCTCTGTTTGTCCAGTCATATTTAAATCCTTAACCCGTTTCAATTCATCTGCAACAGGTTTATCTTTGACTTCTTGTTTCCACTGCTCAAGTGCTTCAATATCTTTATATAAACGATTTCTTATCACGAGCTCTATCATGAGCAGCACTAGAATAGAGCTTACTACGATGATAACGATCGTCAGAATAGAATCCATGTAAAATAGCCTCCTATTATATCTCTTTTTTTGTCCGTTCCGTTTATGAAATGGAAGGCATTATGTATAAAAAGGGAAATCCCCTATATTTAACAACTAACAATGTACTAATCATACCATGTAATGACGTGTTTTTGACCTAGTTTTTTTTAAAATTTCTTGTTTCTTTTGTTGCGTTTGTAATATTCCTTCTAAAAATTTCTCGATTTTCTTTTTTCCATACTCCGCTGCATTTATAAACATTTACTGGAAAGACTGTAATAAAGATACATCTTTTCTATGGGATATAAAATAAACCACTCTCGTTAACGTTGGCTCCACATGTATAATACGAATCCCATCTTGCACTGCCTGCTCCACTGCAATTTTTGGCAACAACGTAATACCCAGGCCAGCCCGAACCATCGCAAGCATCGGCTCAGCGTAGGATGTTTCTACGGCGATAGTAGGCGTAACACCTATCCCTTTGAACATTGTCATAATCATTTTTCTAATATCGCAAATTTCCGGATAAATAATAAGTTTTTCATGCTGCAAATCTTTTATTTGAATCGTATGTTCATCTTTATAGGCATGTTCATCCGAAACAACACAAACAATATTTTCTCTTCTTACTTCTTTTACAAGCTTTGCTCCTTCCACGATTGAATCAACTAACATTGCGTCAATCTTTCGCTCCCGAAATAATTCCATTAGCACTTTCGTATGTTCAATTTGCCATTCTACTTCATATATTTGTTCTAATGTACCTCTGCATTTTGATATGTAATGAGCAGCTAAACTCGGCAATACCCCAATTGAAATCTTTTTCTTCTCTTGATACTCTTTCAACTCTCCTTTCACATCATTTATTTGTTCTATAATTGGCTCAATCCGTTTTATAAATAGCTCCCCAGCCTCTGTTAATTCCACTCCTTGTGCAGACCGTTTTAATAACTTGACTCCTAAGTCCGCCTCTAATCTTTGAATTTGTTTACTGAGGGCTGGCTGCGAAATATGCAGAAGTTTACTCGCTTTCGATAAACTTCTTGTATGTTTCACCTCAATAAACGATTGTACTGCTTCAAAATCCATATGATACACACCTCTAACCAAAAGTTATAACCGCTATAAAAAATCAATATTTCCTATCCATAGAAAGCGAGCGCTATACTCATCTCATGCTTATTTTTATGAACTTACTATAATATCGGAATAAAAAGGAGAAAGATACTCGTGAGTAAAAAACAAATGCTACTTGGGTCCCTTTTATGCTTACTTGCCGTAACAGCTTGGGGATTTATGTTTCCTGTTATGGCCAGCGCTCTGCAGTTTATAGATCCATTCTTTTTCACAACAATCCGCTATGGATCCGCAGCTATTATTTTTACTGTTCTTCTCTTCATGATTGAAGGAAAAGTCGCTTTTCACTTAGAAAAACAAGCTCTCCATTTGTTATTTTATGGTACAGTCGGTTTTGCCGGATACGGATTTCTTGTTTTCTATGGACAGCAATTAGCAGGACCTTCAGGGGCTATTCATGCAGCCATGATTCAATCTCTTATGCCGCTGCTTGCTTTACTATTACAATGGATCTTAAAAAATAAAAAACCACAAAACTATACATTTCTTTGTATGCTTTGTGCACTTATCGGTGTTATGCTTGTCATTTCAAAAGGTAATATTCACCTATTATTTGGAGCCGCTAGTCATGTCTCCACAAATCTATTTATGTTATGCGGCGTGATGTGTTGGGTCATTTATACAAATGGTGGTTCCCGTTTTCAAAATTGGTCACCGCTTCGATATACAGCACTTACTTGCTTATTCGGATCCATTTCACTCGTCCTTATTGTGGCTTTGCTAACGTATACAAACTTGATTTCTGTACCGCCTCTCCATACAATCGTCACAGTTCGCTTTGAGCTATTTTATATGTCGATTATCGCAGGAGTTATCGCCGTCTTTTGTTGGAATATGGGCAATCGATATATTTCATCCATTAACGGTATTTTATTTATGAATTTAGTTCCTGTACTGGCACTTATCGGATCGATTTTTCGAGGCTATAAAATTGAAGAAATTGAAGTAATTGGAGCGATGATTACCATTATCGCTTTACTATGCAACAACTTATGGCAACGAAAGCAAGAGCGTATCCAAGAAGAAATCACTTCTTGAAAAACACGCCAAAAAATATCCCCACCTAAAATATGGCGGGGGTATTTTACATATGGACTGCTCTCGGTAACGGATAATACATATGCGTTAAACATAATATTTGTTCCATCCATTGCTCTACTTCTTTCGTATACATTTCCAAAAAGAATGTTTCTGATGGAAACGAATGCAGTACCTCCGATATATATTGTGGATATAAATACGGCATGTTTATCATGCCCTTTAATTGCGTCATAAACATTGTAAAAGACACCTTTTGAAACTCTTGCTGCACTTGCCCCTGCTTAATGATTTGCTCTATATAATATCTTTCTTTAGAAAAATAAACAGTCATCACTTCCCGGATCAACGTTGTATCAATTGAAAGCTCTCGGTAAAAAAACCGAGTAAGTTCCCTATGCTCAAACTGATAGCGTAAAATTCCTCGTACAATTTGATTCATCACTTCTTTAGCTGGCAAATACTCTCTTTGTTCAAATGACCTTTCAATTACCCCGACATATCCTTCTAAAAAATCAGTTATAAGCTGTTCTAATAAACCTTGCTTTCCAGCAAAATAATATGAAATATTGGCCACATTCACATCCGCCCGCTTTGCAATATCTCGCACCGATGTTCCATCGTACCCTTTCGTATAAAACAATGAAATTGCCGCATCAATTACCTTTTGTTTCGTCTGCTTCATGCGCTCACTTCCTCTCACCCTGAACAGCTATAATGTAAATTTCTTGACTTTTAAGACAAATTCCTTTAATTTTCTATCGACAAAGTCATATGAAATACAGCGTATTTTGCTATGATTTTACATTTCTCGATAGAAAGGGTGCCGTTTCCATGTTTACAAAAGAAAGTTATGCAGGATCACGTGAGCAGCAATATGAAACAGTAATCAAACAACTTAATGCATTGTTAACGGGTGAATCAAATGTGGTCGCAAATTTAGCAAATGCTTCTGCTCTTTTAAACCAATTTTTAGAGCGTATTAACTGGGTTGGCTTTTATGTGACAGAAGGAAATCAACTTGTACTCGGGCCATTTCAAGGAATGCCTGCGTGCGTTCGTATTCCATTTGGACGCGGTGTTTGCGGCGTAGCAGCTGAAACAAAAAAAACACAACTTGTTGCAGATGTTCATCAATTTCCAGGGCATATCGCTTGTGACAGCGCTTCTAATTCCGAAATTGTTGTACCGATTATAAAAGAAGGCACCGTCATCGGTGTACTCGATATTGATAGTCCTGAAAAAAATCGTTTCGATGAAGTGGATCAGCACTACTTAGAGAAGTTTGTGGAAACGCTCCTAAAACATATGTAAAAGATGCGAGCCATCTATTTAGTAAATCGATGGCTCATTTTTTTCATTCCCCATTCACATGAGAAAATGCATTCGATTGCTTCTGGAACGCGTACGCTAAATCCGAGACAATATCCTCCCATGATTCTAATCCAACAGATAAGCGTATTAAATTATCAGAAATGCCCATTTCATGGCGTACTGTCGCTGGAATGACAGCGTGCGTCATCGTTGCTGGATGTTGCACTAACGTCTCTGTGTCACCAAGACTCACCGCAATTGTAATAAATTGCAATTCATTCATGAATGCCTGTGCTTCTTCTTTTCCACCTTTAATCGTAAATGAAATCACACCGCCTCCGCGCTTCATTTGAGACAATGCTATTTCTCCTTCTGGATACCAAACTGCCTCAACACTTTCGTGATTTTTCAAAAAGGCCACGACTTTTTCCGCATTATCACAGTGCCGGTCCATTCGTACAGCTAACGTCTTTAAACCACGCAGCAAAAGCCATGCATCAAAAGGCGCCATAATTCCGCCAATATCTTTTCGAATCGGCCGAATTTGTTCAGTTAGCTCCTTCGTTTTACAAACCGTCACACCAGCAACAACATCACCGTGACCGCCAATATATTTTGTAGCACTATGAAGAACAACATCACAGCCGAGTGTAAGAGGCGTTTGTAAATAAGGCGAGCAAAATGTATTATCGACAATGACAAGCAGTTCATTTTGTTTTGCCACTTTAATAACCTTTTCTAAATCGATGAGCTTCATTGTCGGATTAATGGGCGTTTCAACAAATATCAACTTTGTATTTGGACGCATACTTGCCTGAATCTCTTCTTCTGTTTCCATATCACATAATGAATGTGTAATCATAAACTTCTCTTCTAACACTTCTAAAAAACCGTACGTACATCCATACAAACCGTTTGAACAAATGATATGATCTCCAGCACGTAAAAATGCGAGAAGTGTCGCCGAAATTGCGGCCATTCCAGAACCGAACGCTAACGCCGATTCTCCTCCTTCTAAAACAGCCATACGCTCCTCAAACAATTCCACAGTCGGATTTCCAAGTCTTGAATAAATGTAAGATGGATCCTGCCCAGCGAAACTTGCTTCTCCTTGCTGCGCTGTTTCAAATGTATACGTTGAAGTTTGAAATAGCGGTGGCGTTAAACTCCCTTTATGCATCTTGGAATCATACCCGTGATGAATCAGCGCTGTTTCTATCTGTTTCTTTTTCATACAAACATCCCCCTTATGTTTCTATTTTATGTAAGCGTTTTCTATCTGTTGCTATCCTTTCTTTCATGTTGTTTTAAATTCCTTCTTGTAATTTCCAAACTTTACATGTATAAAACAAAATACGAACTCACTTGACGAAATAAGATTCAAAAGATATAATAGCGTTTGTGTAAAATAAAAAGGCAGCCTTGTGATGTGAGTTTATCGTTTGTATTTTGTTCCTCACGTTTGAGGTGTATCTCGTAACTCCCTGCTGCTGGAGCGAAGGTACATGAAAACAAAATGCGCATAAATGTCGATTACGTCTGTTTTTATTTTACGAAAATAAAAACACTTAAAGGAGGAGTCAACTATGGCTCGTTATACAGGTCCAGCTTGGAAACTGTCTCGTCGTCTTGGAATCTCTCTAAGCGGCACAGGTAAAGAATTAGAAAAACGCCCTTACGCACCAGGTCCTCACGGTCCTAACCAACGTAAGAAACTTTCAGAATACGGTTTACAATTACAAGAGAAACAAAAACTTCGTCACATGTACGGCATGACTGAGCGTCAATTCCGTCGCACATTTGACCAAGCAGGTAAAATGCCAGGTAAACACGGCGAAAACTTCATGATTCTTCTTGAAGCTCGTCTTGACAACCTAGTTTACCGCATGGGCTTAGCTCGCACTCGTCGTGCAGCTCGCCAATTAGTAAACCACGGTCACATCATGGTTGATGGTGCTCGCGTAGACATCCCATCTTACCGTGTAAAACCTGGTCAAACTATCAGCGTTCGCGAAAAATCTAACAACCTTGTTGTTGTTAAAGAAGCGATCGAAGTTAACAACTTCGTACCAGAATACTTAACTTTCGATGCTGATAAATTAGCAGCTACTTTCACTCGCTTACCAGAGCGCGCTGAATTAGCTGCTGAAATCAACGAAGCGTTAATCGTAGAGTTCTACTCTCGTTAATCTCGATGCTCTGCAAAGAGTAGTATTAAAAGTCTTAGAAATCTTGTTAAATCAAGGTTTCTGGGCTTTTTTTATTTTATTTAATAATGCAAAATAAGGCATAAAAAAGAATGTAATTGGGGCCAGTTTGGGGCCACAATTAAAAAGGCTGGCGTGTGTATAGAAATGGATAAGTGTAAACAAAATACTAAAAAGCTCTGTAAATCCATAGTACATTTATCTTATTTGTAGTTAATGATTATTAGCCCTTCTTTTCTTCAAAAATTTTCATTGCTCTTTTATCCACATAAGGAGAAATTTTTCTGTTTCTAGTGCTGAAAAATACCACTTTCCACCTATTTTATATTTCGTAAAATGTTCATCATAAAAGAAATTTTCTTTGATGGTATTTCCACTCATACTTGTTTGTCTGCATAGTTCTTTTATATCTTAAAATGTTTTTCTCTGTTCAATGTTATCTAGACGTTTCCGTAACTCTTCGAAAAAAAATCTTCAATCTTCTGCTCGTCTAACTTCAAAAAAGAATGTTATTCACCTTCTTTTTTTGAAGTTTCTTCTATTTCAATCTTCTTTTTAAAATTAACTCTCTTTCAGCTGGTATTAAAGATGTAAAAAACGTTCTCCATCGTTCTATTGTTAGATTTACCTTAACTATATATCCTTTTTCATTATCAACATAATCTCTAATGAAGGAGTTTAGGGATATGGTATAATTTTCCATGAATATAGTAGAAAGGATTTAAACAATAAATGGAGAGATAGGGACTATTTTCCCGGATGCTACTCAACAACCGTAGATAGAGTTTGGAGGATTAATATGAATATAGAAAATAAAATGCAAGTTATATTAGATAAAAGAAAAAAATTAAATTTAAATGATGATTATGGAATACAAACAAGTTGGAATGAAATAATAGAAGTTCTCTCAGAAAATGAGGAAAATACTATAAGATATTTAGAGAATTGTAGTAAAGAAGATTTATATTGGATAAGTGAAGTTTTTGAAGATATAGCAGAAATTGTGCAAAGTAAAGAATTTATTAATTGTTTAAGAAAATTAGATGAAAAATTTCCAGAATTAGAAATGACAAAAGATATTGATATAGCAGAAAGTTATATAGAAAATATTTGAATTAAATGGTAAGCCGCCCACCTAAAAATGAAGTGACCCCATAAAGTTAGACAGGTTATTTCATTAGGCAACCTTTTGGGCATGGGTCCGGTATTGTACCGGGCTCATGCCCAAAAGGTTGCCTTAATTCTTTTATGATTATAGTACTTTATATATTTTGCTAGTTCTTTCTTAAAATGTTCTATACTCTTAAATTCTTTTCGATACAGAAATTCTGACTTCATGATGCCAAAGAAGTTTTCAATCACTGCGTTATCGTAACAGTTTCCTTTACGAGACATGCTTTGTGTAATGCCACGTTTAGCAAGGGAATGACGGTATTGTTTCATTTGATAGTGCCAACCTTGATCAGAATGGATCAAGAGTGTATCTTTGACTGTTAAGTGTTCAAACGCTTGGTCTAACATCGTTGAAACAAGTGAATAAGTTGGTCTTAAACCAATTGTGTATGTGATAATTTCACCATTAAATAAGTCCAACATTGGCGATAGATATAGCTTTTCTCCAAATAATTTAAACTCCGTAATATCCGTAACCCACTTTTTATTTGGTTTTTCAGCTTGGAAGTTACGATTTAAAATATTAGGTGCAATTTTTCCAACTGTTCCTTTATAAGAGCGATATTTTTTCATACGAACGAGACATTTTAATCCCAATTCTTTCATGATACGATACACTTTTTTATGATTTACTTTATGTCCGCGATTCGTAAGTTCATCACGAATACGACGATAACCATAAAACCCCTCATGTTCGTCATAAATGGTTCGAATCAATCCTTTTAGTTCTACATCTGAATCAGGAAGATTGAATCTTTTAACCCAATAATAATACGTACTGCGCGGAATACCTGCGAGCTGAAGTAGCACCTTCACTGAAAATTCATGCCTTAATTCATAGACTACTTGGGCTTTGTCTTGTTTCGTGATTTCTCCTTGTTTTGAACTAAGGCATTCAACTTTTTTAAATATGCATTTTCCATACGTAAACGCTCATTTTCCGCTTGTAGTGCCTCTATCGAACCTTCAACTATTCCTTGATCTTTAGTTGTATTTGTTTTTTTCTTTTCCTTTCCATGGATGGACGCCGCTGTTTCCCTGATAGATGTCCCTTGTTCGTTCATATAATTAAGTACATCTAGTTTATACTGGGTAGAGTAGGATGTATAGCGTTTTTCAAAAGCATTTTCACCTAAGGATTCATATTGTTTAATCTACTGATAGAGCATACTGGGGTGAACATCAATAGATTTAGCAATTGTTTTTCCACCTTCAGTCCCCTCTAAATATCGTCTTATCGCTCGTATTTTTTCTTTTGAAGAAAATTTAGCCATAAAAAAGTGCACCTCCGATTGTTAGACTGTGTCTAACAATCGGGGTGCACTTCATTTGGATCGGCTTTTTTCGTTCTTATAGCACTTATTAAAAAAGGATGATAACGAAAGCGAACGCTATCTTTATCATCCTTTTTTATCTTATTCTTATATATAAAATAAAGTTTATTTATCTTCTTGTTTCTCCACATACACATAAGCATCTTTAGGATTTTTATGTACATCACTTTGTGTATTCTCCGCAAGCTGACCAGCATTTAGCAAAGAAAAGATGATGAGCGCTTCTAGTGACATTTTCTTTTACCACTCCTTTCTTTTATCTTATACATATATCATACTCCTCACTTGTGATTTCCGTATGAACATAGAAAGAAGATTAAAACAAAAGGGCTTTGAGGAGTATGTCTCCTCAAAGCCCTTTTCATAAATCTTTATTGATTAGTAACGAATTAAGAAATATTTCTTTTTACCGCGGCGGATAATTGTAAATTTACCTTCAATGCGGTCTTTTTCTGTTACAACATAATCTAATGCTTGTGTACGCTCACCGTTTACGTAAATTGCACCATTTGTTACATCTTCACGCGCTTGGCGTTTTGATGGTGAAATTTTGCTTTCAACAAGCAAGTCGATTAATACTGTATCTTCTGCACTGCGTTCTACAGATGGTACATCTTTGAAACCTTGCTCAATTTCGTTTGCAGTTAGTTCAGCTACAGAACCGCTAAATAATGCTGCAGAAATTTTAATTGCTTGCTCTAATGCTTCAGCGCCATGAACAAGTTTTGTCATTTCAGAAGCTAGTGCTTTTTGTGCTGCACGTTTTTCTGGCGCTTCAGATACTTGTTTTTCTAACTCAAGAATTTCTTCATGAGATAAGAATGTGAAGTATTTTAAGTATTTTACAACATCGCGGTCGTCTGTATTGATCCAGAATTGGTAGAACTCGTAAGGAGTTGTTTTCTCTGGATCTAACCAAATTGCGCCGCCTTCTGTTTTACCAAACTTCGTACCATCAGATTTCGTAACAAGCGGAATTGTTAAACCGAATGCTTTCGCATCTTCTTCTGATTTACGAATTAATTCAAGACCAGCTGTAATGTTACCCCATTGGTCACTACCACCAATTTGCAGGCGGCAACCTTGTTGTTGGTATAGATTTAAGAAGTCGTATGATTGTAAAATCATGTAACTAAATTCAGTAAATGAAATACCAGTCTCTAAACGAGATGCTACTGTATCTTTTGCTAACATATAGTTTAAACCGAAGTTTTTACCGATGTCGCGTAAGAATGTAATTACATCTAAGTTACCAAGCCAATCATAGTTATTAGCCATCGTTGCTGGATTTTCTACATTTTCAAACTCTAAGAAGTTTGAAAGCTGATTTTTAATACTTTCCGTGTAGTAAGCAACTGTATCTTTCGTATTTAATGTACGCTCTGCTTTTTTACCACTTGGGTCACCGATCATACCAGTACCGCCACCAACAAGTGCGATTGGTTGATGACCAGCTAATTGGAAACGACGTAGCATTAATACTGGTAACATATGACCAATGTGTAAGCTATCTGCTGTCGGATCAAAACCACAGTATAATTTAACGCTTTCTTTTTCTAATAATTGTTGTAAACCTTCAGCATCTGTTTGCTGATTAATTAGTCCGCGAAATTCAAGATCTTGTAAAATACCCATATCCTACATACTCTCCTTTAAATTAATCGAGCGCGAAATTTGAAAACATAAAAAAATCGCCCCTCAAATAAGGGACGATTTTGATTATCGCGTTACCACCCTAGTTGCAGGCAAAAGCCTACCACCTCATTCACATAACGGCTCAGCACCGTCTTTTCCCTTTTGAATACGATTCAATCGAAAAAAGATGCTCTAGGGGCGTAATTCGCGATCATCTATGTGCTGATTTTCACCGACCATCAGCTCTCTAAAACAGGGAAATGATCACTACTTCTCCCTTTCCACGCTCAATTATTTATATACTTTTCTTTATATCATTATTTGCTAGTGTGTGTCAAATCGAAGAAAATGGTATATATGAACTACCTAAGTTTTTTCGTGCTATGCTAATGAAAAGTTAAAAAGAGGTGTTACAGTTCGACTCTCTTGCTGTAATTTCCGATTTGACAGAAAATGAGAAACCTATATATAATAAATTTGATTGAATGTTCAAATTTTAAATTGATTAGTCAATTTTTTAGGGGAGATTTTGATGGAAAATAAACAATCATTTATAGCAGAGGCTCGAAGAGAACAAATCATTACTGCAGCTATTGAAGTTTTAAAGGAAATCGGGTACGTAAGCACAAGTTTGTCCAAAATAGCGAAAAAAGCAAATATAAGTACAGGGCTCATTTCTTATCATTTCTCTGGCAAAGAAGATTTAATGAACAACACACTAATATATTTAGTTGAACAAGAATGGTCATATATTCATGAACGAGTTGTAAAGAAGCAAACATTTACAGAAAAATTAACTACATTTATAGAAGCGAGTTTAGCTTATCAAATTACAAACCGAACAAATAATATCGCTTTAGTTGAAATCATTTTTAATGCCCGTACACCAGATCACATCCCTTATTATTTATTAGAAGACGACGAAGATTTAAAGAATAGCTTACTGCAAAACATTCTTCTACAAGGGCAAGAATCAAAAGAATTTAAAGACTTTCATCCCCAAGTGATTGCAACCGTTATTCAAGGAGCAATATCAGAATCGCTGTTATCACCTCAAAAACAACTAAGTTTAGAAAATTTTAGTGCAGAACTTATTAAAACCATATTGGAAATGGTGAAGTGATAAGAATAGAAAAATTCAAATCACCTCAAAAAATGAAGATACACATTAATAAAAAATGAAAGGTATGAAATTATGAGAGATAACAAAACCGTTATTGGACTTAGTAAGTTCGAAAAAACACTTGTCATTTTCATTCCAATTATATTAGGTGGTTTGGTTGGATGGTTCATTCCAGTCATTGCAAATTGGATATTAAAACTTCCTGTAGTTCCAATGGAAAAGTTATTCCTATTCATCACATCCTTTAACAGTCTATGGGTTTCAATTGTTGCTACCATTATCGGCATTATTATTGGTATGTTATTAACATTGACGATTTTTGATGAAAGTCTTGAAGTTACAATTTCTTATACTAGCTTGCAATTAAAATTAGGAGATACAGTAAATACCATTGAAAAATCGAGCATTTCAACAATTTATATGGAAAATAAGCAATTTATTATCCTTGGAAAAAATGGTAATGAATTATACAGAGCCGTTATTGAAACAAAAAAAGGTACAGTTCGAGAAGCACTTCATAATTACCACTATCCTTGGGAAGAGAAAGATCCTTTTCACATTGAATACCAAAGATGGGCTTTAGGACATCCCGATTTCCCTGAAAAAATTAATGCATTACTACATGCTAGGGAACTCGCACTAAAAGAGAAAAAAGTGGATACTGCTAAATACCTCCGAGAAGATTTAGCTAAATTAGGAGTTGTTATTAGAGATGAAAAAAATGGTCAGTATGTCCGACTCATTAAAGATGCTAGCGATGAAGGCTAATGCAAAACAGTCGATTCCATATATATGGAATCGACTGTTTTTACTTATCTTACTGTATTCGCGCTTTACCGACACACTCTCGCATATTCTAATTAAAGACTTGTAATAAATATTGTAAGCAAAGAAAGCCCCATCCCCCCCACTAATAACGACATATGAAAAGCAATCGATAAATCATTTCCAATCGTTGCTTCCACAGGATCTTTTGCTGGAGAGGCAAGAAAACGCAGCAATCGTTCAAAGCGATTTACTTTCTCTGAAAAATCTGGGACAGCCACATGATCGCCATCTAAATACTGTTTCAATTTATACTCTTTCTCAAAGGGATTTTCGTTCAAATTCATCTACCTCCAGCAATTGCTTCAATTTCTTAATGCCGTTATGAAGCCTAGATTTCACCGTTCCTACAGGAATATTAAGCACCTCTGCAATTTCCTTTTGCGGCATATCATGATAATAAGAAAGAATAAGGACAGCCCGCTGATCTTCAGGAACTTTCAAAATTGCCTCTCTTACGGTGAGCCGGTCTTCTTGTGAAAACTCCTTCTCCTGAATCGGTACTAAAAACGGTAAAAGAGAGCGCCACTTTTTTCTTCGATTCAATTTATTAATCATAAGGCGATAACCGATTTGAAACAAATACGTTTTAATTTTCCCCTTTTCAATCTCATACATATGCTTCTTACGTTCTAACGATAAAAACGTATCTTGAACGAGATCTATACTCAATTGCTCATCACGGTTAAATCGATACAAAAATTTATATAGCGCTGGTTTGATCAAAACATATAGTTTTTCTCCAGCCTGCTTATCTCCATTTTGATACGCAAGCATGAGCTCTTCCTCAATCCCAATCTGCGCCATGTTTTTTAATCTCCTTTATTCCTTTTAACGTTAAAGAGATTCGGCTAACTAAATAAATACTTGCGACTAATGTCCAAACCTGCGCTTGATTCGTAAAAAACTGTACATATGGATTTTGAATTGTTAATCCGCTTAAAACTAAAAAATTAAGCACCTGTACACATAGACAAGCATATGCCGCAATACAGGCAGAGATTGTATCAAATACATTCCAGCGAAAGTAAACTTTTGTTTTTGTAAAATCAATTTTACTCCCCTTTTTTCTCACAATATATTTCTTATCAAAAGGAATAATGATAGAAAACATAACAATCATTATTATCCCGCCTGTAATCATTGAGACTTTAAATCCAATTGCTATAGGTAATAACATACCACAAGAAAATACGACTATAATTCCTATTAAGGCAAAAATAAGCATCCATTTATTAAACATATAAAGGCCTCCCTCGTCTATTGTTTCATAAATGTATACAGATGAGGGAGGCACTTGGTTCAAAGCTTAATTTATTTTTTTTATTATTTTCGCAGGATTTCCACCAACCACAACGTTATCAGGTACATCCCTTGTTACAACCGCACCAGAAGCAATAACAGCATTATCACCAATCGTCACACCCGGATTAATAATGGCTCTCCCGCCAATCCAAACGTTATCCCCAATTGTTACTGGCTTCCCAAACTCAGCACCACTTATGCGCTCGACCCAGTCAAGTGGATGTGTTGCTGTATAAATGTGGACACCTGGAGCGAGCATACAGTTCTCACCAATTGTGACAGGACATACATCTAAAATGATGCAATCAAAGTTCGCGTAAAAGTTTTCTCCAACATGAATGTTGTAGCCATAATCACATTTAAAAGAAGATTCAATATGAAAGTTGTCACCAGTTGATCCAAATAATTCTTTTACAATTAAACTACGCTCTTCATATTTTGTTTCCGGTGTTTCATTTAATTCTCTTGTTAATATACGAGCATGCTCCCTACCTTCTACTAACACTGGATCAGCAGGTACATACATTTCCCCTTGTATCATTTTTTCTTTTTCTGTTTTCATGATAGCATCTCCTTTAACACGTATATATAAGTTGTTCATCCTTTATGATAGCACAAAAAAAGAAAAGCCTGAACGGAATATACGTTCAGACCTTTCTTTCTTAATCTTCCATTGTTGATAAGTCACCTGTTGGTAAGTTTAGCTCCCACGCTTTTAACACGCGTCGCATAATTTTACCACTTCTCGTTTTCGGTAGTTTATCTCGGAACTCAATTTGTCTTGGCGCTGCATGAGCTGCAAGTCCTTTTTTCACAAATTGACGAATCTCTTCTTTTAATTCATCAGATGCTTCATAACCTGCGCGCAGTGCGATAAACGCTTTAATAATCTCACCGCGCACTGGGTCTGGAATACCGATTACACCAGCTTCTGCTACCGCAGAGTGTTCAATTAATTTACTTTCTACTTCAAATGGACCAACGCGCTCACCAGAAGTCATAATGACATCATCAATACGCCCTTGGAACCAGAAATATCCATCTCCATCCATATAAGCAGAGTCACCTGATACATACCAATCTCCCGGCATAAAGTAAGACTCATATTTTTGCAGATTGTTCCAAACTGCGCGCATCATCGATGGCCAGCCCTTAGCAATCGCTAAGTTCCCCATTGTATATGGCGGTACTTCATTCCCTTCATTATCAACAATCGCTGCTTTCACACCTGGAATCGGTTTCCCCATTGATCCTGGGCGAATTTCCATACAAGGATAATTACAAATCACTTGCGCACCTGTTTCTGTCATCCACCATGTATCATGAATTCGAAGACCAAATGCGTTCATTCCCCAGCGAATTACTTCTGGGTTTAATGGTTCACCAACACTTAGTACGTGACGGAGTGCTGATAAATCGTATTTCTTAATCGCTTCTTCGCCAGCTCCCATTAACATGCGGAATGCTGTTGGCGCACTATACCAAACTGTTACACCGTAATCTTGCAACGCTTCGTACCATGCCTCTGGACTAAAACGTCCCCCTAAAACGACATTTGATCCACCTACTAACCACGGCGCAAAAATCCCGTAAGCAGTTCCTGTTACCCAGCCTGGGTCAGCTGTGCACCAGTATACATCGTCTTCTTTTAAATCAAGCACCCATTTTGCCGTTTGATAATGCTGCACCATTGCATTCTGTGCGTGAAGAACACCTTTTGGCTTCCCTGTAGAACCGGATGTATAATGAAGAATTAATCCATCCTCACGGTCTAACCATTCGATTTGAAGTTTGTTAGAAGCTTGTTCAAATAATGGATTAAACGCAACAAGTTTTCCGCCTTCTTCTGCATTCTCTCCAACAAGAAAGACTGTTTTTAACGCTGGTAAATCATTAAGCGGGACACGCTCTAACAATTCAGGCGTTGTAATTAACACTTTCGCTTCGCTATCTTCTAAACGATCGCGCACCGCTCCTTCCATAAATGCTTCAAATAACGGACCAACAATTGCTCCTAATTTCACTGCACCAAGAAGTGCGAAATATAATTCTGGTGAACGCGGCATGAAAATAAAAACGCGATCTCCTTTTTCTACATCACCATAGTTTTTCAGGACATTTCCCGCTTTGTTGGAGAACTCCTTCATTTCTTTAAATGTATATTTCTCTTTGCGCGATCCATTTTGATAATAAAGTGCCACTTTATTTTTTCGATCAGATTTCGCATGTTTATCAATTGCCTCATATGCCATATTTACTCGCCCTGTTTCATACCAAGAAAAGTTTTTATTAACCTCTTCCCAGTTGAAACCTGCATATGTTTCTTCATAATTCAACAAATTATTTTCCCCTTTAATAACCGGAAGCGTTTCTACTTTCATACTTTACATCTCCCTCCTATGTATTCTATTATCTATTATAATAACATTATTTAAAATTTTCAGTATTTTTGTTGATTTTTAGACAAATTTTTACTGACAAAATTCGATTCACATCGCATATATTATAAAGTACGATAATATATAGTAGATTCACAAACCCTCAAGGTGGTGAGCAAAACATTGATTCATAAAAAAATATATAATGCAAGAAACTTAAAAACAACGCGAGGAACCTTAATCATTGAAGGTCCTGTATCTACCCATAATCTTGAAATGTATGAATTTCATCCAGACTTAGTTGCCTTTCGTCCCGCTGATCAACAATATAAAGCGATTGTCGAAATTTCTAAATTACCAGAAGCTCGTCTCATTATCGCAAGACATGACCAAACAATTGTCGGATATGTTACATATTTATATCCTGATCCGCTAGAACGATGGTCAGAAGGAAACATGGAAAACTTAATTGAACTCGGAGCAATTGAAGTCATTCCCGCATTTCGCGGATGCTCGGTTGGAAAAAATCTATTAGAGGTTTCGATGATGGATGATCATATGGAAGATTATATTATATTAACGACTGAATATTATTGGCACTGGGATTTAAAACAAACTGGTTTAAATGTTTGGGAATACCGTAAAGTAATGGAAAAGATGATGAATGCCGGCGGACTAGAATGGATGGCAACAGATGATCCAGAAATTTGTTCCCACCCAGCTAACTGTTTAATGGTTCGTATCGGCAACCGCGTCGATACAAATTCCATCCAAGATTTTGACCGTTTACGCTTTAAAAATCGTTTTATGTATTAAGAAAGGGGACATATGGAATGATTGTAGAAGAAATTATGAATCATGATGTAATCGCACTGCACCCAGATGACACAATCGAAACCGCAATTCGAACAATACGTACAAAGGGCATTCGTCACATTCCAATTGTTGGTCATAACAACAACGTAGTCGGTATCATTTCTGACCGCGATGTACGTGATGCAAGTCCTTCAATTCTCGATGAACAAGTTTCAATGGATATGCTTAAACAACCGATTCAGTTAATTATGAAACAGCCAGTAATGACGTGTCATCCTCTCGATTTTGTTGAGGAAATTGCGACGTTATTTTTTGAAAATAAAATTGGCTGTCTTCCTGTTACAAAGGGCGGAAAGCTTGTTGGAATCATATCAGAATCTACAGTATTACATACACTCGTCAAACTTACAGGTGCTCATCAGCCAAGTTCACAAATTGAAATTCAAGTAAAAAATGAGCCTGGTATTCTCGGAAAGGTAGTTGCTATTTTTAGTGATTTACATATTAATATTGTGAGCGTTCTCGTCTATCCAGCAAGAGACGAGAATGATAAAGTACTCGTTTTCCGCATTCAAACGATGAATCCTCTAAGAGTGATCGAAACATTAGAGCAAAAAGGTTATCATGTCTTATGGCCAAACATAATGGGGATGCAGGCATGAAGAGTGCCTTCATTTATTCAGATGATTTTCGGGGCTATTCCTTTAGCCCTGAACATCCCTTTAATCAGCTTCGTGTTACACTCACCTACGATTTACTAGAAAAGAGTGGGCTGATTCACCCTTCTCAAGTCATTCCACCGCGAATGGCAACAGATGAGGAGATTGCTTTCATTCATACAGAGGAATACATAAATGCGGTAAAACTTGCTGGAGAAGGAAAATTAGTAAGATCAATCGCCATGTCATACGGTCTTGGAACAGAAGATACACCGATGTTTCCAAATATGCATGAAGCGAGCGCATTACTTGTTGGCGGTACATTAACAGCTGTAGATGCCGTTCTTTCAGGTCAAGTAAAGCATGCATTAAATTTAGGTGGTGGCCTGCACCACGGATTTCGCGGCAAAGCATCTGGTTTTTGCATTTATAACGATAGCTCGATTGCTATAAAATATATGCAAAAAAAATATGGATTGCGTGTTTTATACATTGACACAGATGCCCATCATGGTGATGGTGTACAATGGTCCTTTTATGATGACCCTAACGTCTGCACCATCTCACTACATGAAACTGGGCGCTATTTATTTCCTGGAACCGGCGCTGTAAACGAGCGCGGTCAAGGTGTTGGCTATAGTTATTCTTTTAACGTTCCACTCGATGCCTTTACAGAAGACGAATCTTTTTTACAATCTTATCGTACCGTGGTAAAAGAAGTCGCAGCTTACTTTAAACCGGATATCATTTTAACGCAAAACGGAGCCGATGCACATTATTACGATCCTCTTACTCACCTTTGTGCAACGATGCAAATTTATCGTGAAATTCCAAAGCTTGCTCATGAAATCGCCAATGAATACTGCGACGGACGCTGGATCGCCGTTGGTGGTGGCGGCTATGATATATGGCGCGTCGTTCCAAGAGCATGGGCACTCATTTGGCTCGAAATGAACAATATCCAAAACATCTCAGGTTATCTCCCCCCAGAATGGATTGAAGCTTGGAAAGGACAAGCACCTATTGAACTTCCCATCACATGGGAAGACCCTAACAACATGTATAGCCCTATCCCTCGAAAGCCAGAAATTGAAGAAAAAAATGCATTAACAGTGGCAAAATCCCTTGAAATTATTCGGAATAATACGAAAAAGGCTTTATATTAAATGATAAGAATAGGGGACTTTCTCCTATTCTTTTTTATGAAAGGTGATATTTATGTGGGAACAAAAACTCTTACATACAAAGCGTGGTATTTTTGAAGTATTTATAAAAGGCAGCGGTGACCCACTATGCGTTACACATCATTACTCCGAGTTTAACGAATCTGGTGATTATTTTGCTGAAATCTTTACTTCTACTCACCAAGTATTTCTTATTAATTTAAGAAATGCTGGTCATTCTGCGAAAGCTACAACGGAACATGAATTAAGTATGAGCGAAACAATTGAAGATTTAGAAGCAATAAAAGAATCACTGCACCTTTCAGCGTTGCATTTCGCTGGTCATTCTACAGGTGGTATGCTTGGTCTTCTGTATGCAATTACCTATCCTACCTCCTTACAATCCTTAGTTGTTGTCGGTGCCGCTGCTAGTAACTATACAGAAACAACAGATTGTATTTATCATCCAAGCCATCCACAATTTCAATATATGCAAGATGTCATCGAAGAATTGAAACTCCCTAAACTTACTCCAAAAGAGCGAAGTGTATTATCATCTGAACGAACAAAATTATCTTTATATGAGCCAGAACGCTATAAAACATACTTCTCGAAACCGATTTATAAAACAATGGCTGTAAGTCGGATGAACGCTTTCGCTAACGAATACCCACAATTCGACTTAAGAGATCAGCTTTCATCTATTACAGCAAAAACATTAATCATTTGTGGAAATCATGACGTTCAGTGTCCAGTGCAATATTCTATCGAGATGCACAAAGGTATACCTGGTTCTATCTTTATTCCGTTTGAACATAGCAACCATTATCCTTTTTTAGAAGAAAGCGATCATTTTTCGTCTATTATTAAAACTTTCTATAAACCATTCCAGCACGAAAGCAGCAAGTACTAAATCACTTGCTGCTTGATCATATTTCCAGATAATCGTTCATAACGAGCGATATGTGCTTTTACTCTTGCAACTCATTCACTTGAACTGAACGGCTTTGTAATATAATCATCCGAAGTGCTTGCAGTAAAAGAGTGCTTCGAGTATATCAAAACTTTAATCTTTGTTTCCTTCTAATACATATGCTACAGTATAGTTGCTATACAACTATACAACTTATAAAAATCCATAGCAGGGTGGGAAAACATATGAATAAACCTCGGATTGGTATGATTGGAATAGGCAGCATTGCACAAAAAGCTTATCTTCCAACTCTCACAAAAGAAACAGATTGGATATTTACAGGAACGTTTACACCAAATGCTGAAAAACGCAAACAAATTTGTGAGCAATACCGTATTCAAGACTTCTCTAATTTACAAACTCTCGCTTCAGAATGTGACGCAATATTTGTCCATAGTTCCACTGCAACACATTATGAAATCGTTTCCGAACTTCTTCAAAAAGGAATCGATGTTTACGTTGACAAACCATTAGCTGCTACAGTCGAACAAGCAGAAAGATTAGTGGAACTGAGTGAAAAACATAATCGTAAACTAATGGTTGGTTTTAACCGTCGATTTGTCCCTATGTATGTTACAGCAAAAGAACAAGCAAATGATATTTCATGGATTCGTATTGAAAAACATCGCACAAACAAAGTTGGTCCATATACATATGACTTCACAATGCTTGATGATTATTTACACATCGTCGATACAGCACGCTGGTTAGCTGATGATGATCTTCGTGTTGTTCATAATATGATACAAACTAACGAAAAAAACGAACTCTTTTATGGTCATCATACGTATACAAGCACAAATGGCACATTACTCTCTACTGCTATGCATCGCCATGCCGGAACAAATTTAGAACAAATCGAACTTGTGACAACAGGGAAAATCATTCGTGTAAAAAACATGAACCTACTAGAGATTGAACAAGATAATCGCATTACACAAAGCGGTTCCCCTTCATGGGAAACAACATTAAAACAACGCGGATTTGAGGATGCTGTGCAGCATTTCATCGATTGTGTACAAGGGGATACAAAGCCACTAGTTGATGGAGTAGAAGGATTAAAATCCCAACAAATGCTAGAATCATTATTACAATCTATCGAAAAAAAATAAATCACATAATTTGGATTTTATAGAAGGAAACGGATACACTTTTCAGAATTTACTTTCATTCCCATTTTCCCTTTATTTCTATCAACATATTCTATAGAATATGTTGATAGGAATTATAAATTTCATACTGAGTCATGGAAAGGATGGGAATTATAAATGTGGAACGAGTTTAAAAAGTTCGCCCTAAAAGGGAATGTTATTGATTTAGCTATCGGGGTTGTAATCGGAGCTGCTTTCGGAAAAATTGTAAGTTCTTTAGTAAAAGATATTATCACACCATTAATCGGTATGTTAATGGGTGGTATCGACTTTACAGGTTTGAAAATTACATTTGGTAAAACAGCTATTATGTATGGTAACTTCATCCAAACTATCTTTGACTTCTTAATCATCGCAGGTGCTATCTTTGCATTTATTAAAGTTTTCAACAAACTAACATTCAAAAAAGAAGAAGAAAAGAAAGAAGAAATTCCAGAACCAACAAAAGAAGAATTACTTCTTGGCGAAATTCGCGACTTATTGAAACAACAAAATACTTCAAAAGACAACGCATAATTGAACGGATAAAAAGCATGCCCATATAGGACATGCTTTTTTATATCTTATAGCGTTTCCGAATTCATATGAATGAACAAAATAATACCGGCAACCACTAATATCATAATAGAACCTGCAAATAATGTAATTGCAACAAATACGAAGCTTGTGCTCAAATTCACTGAAATACTTTCAATAAAAATAGAAGTTACATACGTGATAAGGGCAATTCCTGCAAGAATACTTCCTGGAACAAAGCGCTTTAGACCATTTTGTTTTAACGTCATATATGCAAAAACAGTAGTCATACAAAGCGTAATCATCCAAAGAACGATCATCTTTTCTTCCCCCCTCACAAACCTTTTCTTTCTATTATACATGACATTTCGTAATTGTAGGAAATTTTACCGGTGAATGCCCCCTCCCTACCACATGGACTATGTCCTGCAAGTGCTTGGGAAAGGGGATGAATGTTGAAGTACTGTTAAACAGAGTATGCTAGAGGGAAGGAGATATAGAGAATTATCATACTTTACAAATTGATGATTTGTTAACAGGATTCAAAATAACTGCGCAAATGTGTATAGATAATAATCTGCGTAATACAGATGAACTATGGGCGTTTATTGAAAATAATTAAGATCATAATCCATGTTATTCTTTTTTATTCGTACAACTAAGAAGAATCAGTTGCTTTGAGAAATAGAAAAGTGCAGAGTTATGAAAATTCCTTCTCATAACTCTGCACTCTCCTCTATCTTTAAAACAATTCATGTAAACAAATGACACGCGAAAAATAAGGCAATATATCTTGATTATGTGTAACAACTACTATTGTTTTTCCTTTTTCATTCAATTGTTTCAAATACTCTAGTATTACTTTTTTCATTTTCAGCATCTAAGCTAGCCGTAGGTTCATCTGCTAGTATTAAATCACTTTCTTAATGAAAGAAATTACATCTTATATCATTAGAACAAAAAAACTCACAGGATTCCCTGTGAGTTTTCCTATTCTTACTTCGTTGAATCTCTAAATTGAATACGGTGAGGTAAGATAACTGTATGATCTTCTACGTTTTCTTTGTTCATGTATTTTGTAAGTAGACGCATTGCTACTGCACCGATGTCATACATTGGTTGTACAACTGTTGAAAGCTGCGGGCGTACCATTAATGCAAGGCGTGTGTTGTCAAAACCAAGTACTTCTACGTTTTCTGGTACATTTAATCCTGCATCTTGCGCTGCATGAATTACACCTAGTGCCATTTCATCTGAAGATACAAAGATTGCTGTTGGTTTTTGATCAAGTTCCCAAAGCTTTTCAAATGCTTCTAGACCTGAGTCGTATGTGTAATCTCCGTCGATTACAAGATTTTCATCATAAGCGATACTAGCTTCTTCTAAAGCTTTTTTATAACCTTGTAATTTCTTTGCGCTTCCCGCTTTATCAATGTAAGGGCCTGATACAAAACCAATACGTTTATGACCCTGTCCTAAGAAATGCTTCATTGCATCATAAGCTGCTTGTGTATAATCGATATTTACTGATGATGTTTCATTGTTCTCATCAAATGATGCTGCTAAAACGATTGGTACTGGAGACTTTTTAAACTCTTCTACATGAGCATCTGTAATATCTTCACCCATGAATACAATACCGTCCACTTGTTTACCAAGCATTGTATTTAATAAATGAAACTCTTTTTCTTTATTTTGGTCAGAGTTACTTAAAATGATGTTATATTTGTACATTGTTGCGATATCTTCGATTCCACGTGCAAGTTCTGCATAAAACGTATTAGAGATATCTGGAATAATAACACCTACTGTTGTTGTTTTCTTACTTGCTAGTCCACGTGCTACCGCATTTGGGCGATATCCTAAACGATCAATTGCTTCTAATACTTTCTTTCTTGTTGTAGGCTTTACATTTGGATTACCGTTTACAACACGTGATACGGTTGCCATCGAAACGTTCGCTTCGCGCGCTACATCATAGATTGTTACGTTCATCTCTTCGCACACTCCTTCTATATTATGTTATCTATCTTTATGTATCGGTTCACTAAAATGAAAAAAAGACATCAACTCTACTTGAAGATGTCACTCCCGAGTCCTTTTACTAATGATACGATAAAAATGCAGGCTCATACAATATTTTCCCGCAAAAGTTTCGAAAAAATTCGCTTCTTTTCTCCTATTTTCGTATTTTTTATGTAAAAAAGGACATTTTCTGCAAAAAAGTCTATGCAACAAGTGTCACATAGACCCTACAGCCCCTTCTGACTATCTACCGCGGAATGCTTTTAATTCTTTCATAAACTCATTGAATTCTGGAATATCCATTTGTTGCGCTGAATCTGATAACGCAACAGCCGGGTCCGGATGTACTTCAGCCATAACCGCATCAGCACCGATTGCCATCGCTGCTTTTGCAGCTGGTAATAAGAGATCACGTCGTCCTGTAGAGTGCGTTACATCCACTACGACAGGTAAATGTGTTTCTTTCTTCAAAATTGGCACAGCAGAAATATCAAGCGTATTACGCGTTGCCTTTTCATACGTCCTGATGCCGCGCTCACATAAAATAATATCTCCGTTACCTTGTGCAATAATATATTCTGCCGCATACATAAATTCTTCAATCGTTGCTGATAAACCACGTTTTAACAATACTGGCTTTTTCACCGATCCAGCAGCCTTGAGTAGATCGAAGTTTTGCATATTACGAGCACCAATTTGAATGACATCAACATAATCTAATGCCCTTTCAATATCATTCGGATTTAAAATTTCACTAATGACCGCTAAATCATATTCATCCGCCACTTGTCGTAAAATTTGCAAGCCTTCTAAGCCAAGCCCTTGGAAATCATACGGCGATGTACGAGGTTTGAATGCACCGCCGCGCATTAGCTTTAACCCTTGTTCCTTCATTGCTTCCGCAACTTGGCGCACTTGCTCATAACTTTCAACCGCACATGGTCCCATAATAAAGTGAGGATTGCCATCACCAATTTTTTCACCTTTTATATCAACAATCGTATCCTCTGGCTTTGTCTTACGTGAAACAAGAAGTGCTTTACGGTGATCATCTTCTTGTAATTCTAGGCTTGTTTGAAAAATTTGTTTAAAAATATGTTGAAGAGTTGATGTTTCAAACGGTCCATCATTCTTCTCAGCAATTAAATCAAGCATATTACGCTCACGTACAGGATCAAATCGTTTCACACCTTGTACTTCTTTCAACTTACCAACCTCTTGAACAAGACGACCTCTTTCATTTAATAATTCTAAAATTTGTAGGTTCATTTGATCAATTTGAGAGCGTAAACGATCTAATTCTTGTGATGCCATAAGAAAGCCACCTCTTTCAAGTTATATATAAAGATTACCTTATTATCATGGTTAAGATAATTTATTATATCCGATAGATATCAGGTTGTCACATGATATACATTGTGAATGGAATCGTTCTCTTATTTGAAATATATATTGTTACCTTTCACTTACACAAAGCATACTCAACCTTCACTCGTTTTCTCTCTTTGTTTTCACTTGGCATGGGAGCAGAAGAGGCTCTGACCACTTCTATGCATGAGTAGATCCTCTCTTCCACCTAAAAAGAACAGTTTTCTATCAGTTTTTCAATCTGTATTTACATAGTTCATGAATCCTAAAAAAAGAAGCAAGCGTCTCCGCTTACTTCTCCCTACTTCACATTCTCTTCTAAAGTTTGCTTCTTAATATTCCAATGGGATGTATGCCATACCGCTACCCCATCTTTTATATATAGCACTTGCGGCGACTCATGTTTAATACCAAAGTGCTCTGCAATACGATTCGAAACATCTCTTGCATCTTGTACGTATAAATAATAAGTAGGTGTTTCTTTTGTATCTTGACAATATGCCTCAAATTCTGCGTAGGCTCCTTGGCTAATTGGACATGTTGTACTATGTTTAAAAAGAATATATGGTTCCGCTGTTTCTAATAATGCTTCAAACTCTTCCATTGTTTCGATTTTTGTCATGCTCACTTTATTCACCTCTCATACGAATTGGAAGTCTAGAGCGCTTCTCTTTTTTCTCTTTTTTCTCTTCCTTCTCTAGCTTCTTCTCAGCTTTTTCTAATTTCTTCTCTTGTCTAGTAGCACGAAAATGATTATACACTTCAATCGCTGCACTACTCCATTGTACAACTTGTGCAACTTTGTCTGCATTATTTTCAATTTCATTTGTTACAGAATCTGATACATTGCGAAGTTTCGTATTTAAAGAATGAATTGTTGTTCCAATTCCATCTACGCCTTCTACTACTTTATTTAATGACTGAGATTTCTGCTGAATATCATCAGCTAATGCATTCGTCTTATGTAATAATTGTTCTGTCTCTACGCTTATCCCTTGCATTTGCTTCTCTAAGCCTTCTAATGTACTTGCAACATTTTCTAACGTCTTCTGCAATGATAATAATGTTCTACATGTATATATCACTAAAATTGCAAAAGCAACGGCAGCTATAGCTGCACTTACGTATAAAAGAACTTGCATTTCATCACTTCCTTTATCTTTTTCATACTTTCTCCTATTATACAATCATTTTCCGTTTCGTTCTAATCCTTATGATTTCATTAGAATTTTCACACTTGTTCGTCAAATGTACCATAAATTATTAAACAAATTCCAGCAAGTAGGGTACAATAAGGAAGGATACATAATTAGTAGGGAGGCTTTACATATGAAAGATCCACGTATTGAAACTTTAGCACACAATTTAATTAACTACTCAATCCGCTTACAAAAAGGCGAAAAAGTATTGATTGAAAACTTTGGCTTGCAAAAAGAACTTGTAACTGCACTTGTAAAAGAAGCCTATGCAGCTGGTGGTTTCCCATTTGTTTCATTGAAAGATCATCAAGTCGATCGCTCATTATTAATGGGCGCTACTGAAGAACACTTCGAGCAAATCGCTGCATATGAAGCAAGCGTAATGAAAGATATGGACGCTTACATCGGTCTTCGCTCTGGCGATAACATTAACGAACAAGCCGACGTTCCAAGTGAACGCATGAAGATCCACGGTCAAACAGTTGGTAAAAAAGTTCATAGAGACATTCGTGTTCCAAAAACACGCTGGGTTGTTCTTCGCTACCCAAATGCATCTATGGCACAACTTGCAAAAATGAGCACAGAAGCATTCGAAGACTTCTACTTCGAAGTATGTAACTTGGATTATGGCAAAATGGATAAAGCAATGGATAACCTTGTTGAATTAATGAACAAAACAGATAAAGTTCGCCTTGCTGGTCCTGGAACTGACTTAACATTCTCCATTAAAGATATTCCAGCTATTAAATGCTCTGGTCATTTGAACATTCCAGACGGTGAAGTATACTCTGCACCAGTTCGCGATTCTGTTAACGGTACAGTTTCTTATAACACGCCATCACCTTACAACGGCTATACATTCGAAAACGTACAGCTTACATTTAAAAACGGTCAAATCGTTGAAGCAACTGCAAACGATACAGAACGCATTAACAAAATCTTCGATACAGATGAAGGTGCACGCTACGTTGGTGAATTTGCAATCGGCGTAAACCCATATATCTTACATCCAATGGGTGATATCCTATTTGATGAAAAAATCGACGGTAGCTTCCACTTTACACCTGGACAAGCTTATGACGATGCATGGAATGGCAACAACTCTAACATCCACTGGGATTTAGTATGCATCCAGCGCCCTGAATACGGCGGCGGTGAAATTTACTTCGACGACGTATTAATCCGTAAAGACGGTCGCTTCGTTGTACCTGAATTAGAAGCTTTAAATCCTGAGAACTTAAAATAAAATGTGAAGGAGCTCTCCTTTTGATGGGAGAGCTCTTTTGGTACGTCTCGTTTTGTCGGACGGTCAATATTATTTCTCCACTTCCTGTCCTTTGTTTCTGATTTGACGAGAATGGTAATAAAATAAAAGTACAACTGCTAAAATGCCTACACCTATCGACAAATACAACGGCCACTCCCAACGAACATACCCTCTAACGCAAACGACCAGTACCATCAATAATTCAAAACAAAATAACAGCCGAAAATGTTTCATTCCTCGTCCTCCATTATGCTTTTAGATCTATTTTCACATGTGGGTTCGCTTCTTGAATGAGTGACAACAACTTTTCTTTATCTGTTGGCATAGCAATCATATGGACTTTGTATCGGTTCGTTGTAATTTCGAGTGATTTTCCAACTTGACGCACCATTCTTATATCAGATAGTGTAACGTCTTCGTTCAATATGCCATATTTCAATACACCATTTTCGACTGTATGTTTCTTAATGAATACATCCCAAACAAGAGGGACATTTACAATGAGGCAAATTGCCATCCCAATCAGTGCTGATCCCCAGTTTCCATTGTCTATAATCAGCATTCCGCTTGGCCAAACAACCATAAGGATCAACATTGCACTTACAAAAATCATAATTGGTGTGCTTCTTTGGATAGGAAATTTCATACCATCACCTCTCACCTAAATTATACCATCATTTCCATTTTCCTTAACAAAAAAATAGAGATCATTCTCGATTTGAATGATCTCTATTCTTCACAAACCATACCTATAAAATTTCTTATCTACCTGCAGCACCGGAAAACTCCCTGGTAACTCTTCCACTTTCATACTCTGAAATCCATTTTTCTCATAAAAACGATGTGCCGCTAAAAACTGTACTGTTGTTCCTAAATAAATTCCTTCTAATTCTCTTTCTTTTGCCCAAGAGATAGCTGTTTGGAGTAACATGCTCGCGGTATTCCACACCTTGCCCCGAAATTCTTTTTTCACAAACATTTTCCTCAAGGCTACTTGTTGATTCCCAATATCTAATAAAGCTACAGTTCCAACTACTTTCCCATCATGTGTTGCTACCCAGAAACTTCCGTTATCTCTTTGGTAAAACTGCTCAATTTCTTGTAAATCTGGCTGTTCTTCCTTTGTAATTGGTACGTTATATTCTTTTTGCTGAATGTGAATAATTAAATCGACTACTTCAGATTGGTACTTACTTTCATATGACTGAATGTAAATCGTATCGCTCATCGAATCTCCTTCCATTCTGAAGCTAGTAAACTATACACAGCAAGATCATGGAAATGGTCATAAAGCCACTCTTCATCACGCATAACTCCATCTAACTTAAAGCCAAGTCGCTCCGGAATCGCACGGCTTTTCTGATTCTCTACCCCACAACGGATTTCTATCTTATTCAATTTTAGTTCTTCAAACGCATAGCGAAGCACCGCTTTTACACTCCTTGTCATAATTCCTTTTCCACCTGCTTCTTCTGCAAGGTAGTATCCAAGACTTGTTGCTTTCTTAGCCCAGTTCACCTCGTGAATACCGACCATTCCAACGAGCTTTCCTTTATAACGTATACCTGTTTCAAAACCGTTTCCATCCGCATATTTCTTTAGCCACATCGGAAGAATTTCGTCATATGCATCAGCAGATTTTGTCCCATCTACCCATGGAAGCCATTTTCTTAAATGCTCCCTGTTTTGATCTACTAATTGATACAATTCTTCTTTATGATGTTTTTCTAACAATTGAAGTTTGATTTCATCATCGACTCGAAGTGTAAACATTGCTCTATCCCCTCTAACACTTTTTCTTATTATTCTAACATTTCTAATTATAAAATGTTAAGGGTTATATATTCACACTTTCTTTTTTGGATTTTATAGCAAGAAAACCGGAAGAATATAGAACACCTGTAATGACTAAAATCATCCCTAAACATTGCGAGATTGTGATACTCACTCCTTCTACAAAAGAAACAAGCATTGTAACAACGGGAACTAAGTTAAAGAACAAAGAGGTTTTTTCTGCCCCAATTTGCGCGATTCCTTTATTCCACCAAAGATAACCAAGCACGCTTATTCCAATTGCCATAAATAAAATAGATAACCATGCTAATAGAGGAATTTCTGGAATCGCTACTACACTCTGTTGCATAAAGGACACAATGATGAAAGCAAGCACTCCAACAGTCATTGTATATGTCGTTGTTTGTCTTTGACTACCAACTTTAATAAATTTTTTACCTAGTACACCATATAGCGACCATTCTACAACAATTGACATAAAAAGACGTGCAGCCACCGCTGCACGTCTTCGCTTTATTACTTCTCCGCAACTTGCACTTCTTTCACGTAAGCCGCTTCGAATTTTTGAATATCACCTGCGCCCATGAAAATAAGAACGCCGTTTTTATGTTTCTTTAATACATTCGTTGTTGTATCGGTAATCAATTCTGCACCATCAATACGCTTTTGCAGATCTTGAATTGTTAAGTCACCTTTGTTTTCACGTGCTGATCCGAAAATATCACATAGGTATACTTGATCAGCCTTGCTTAGGCTTTCCGCGAACTCATCTAAGAACTTTTCAGTACGTGAGAATGTGTGTGGCTGGAATACAGCGACAATTTCACGCTCTGGATGCTTTTGACGAGCAGCTTCAATCGTTGCGTTAATTTCTGTCGGATGGTGTGCATAATCATCGATGATGACCTGTTCTCCCATCGGTTTTTCATTAAAGCGACGTTTTACGCCTCCAAACGTTGTCAATTGATGTTTTACTGCTTCTACATCAACATTTTCATAGTGACAAAGCGCGATAACTGCTAATGCATTTAATACGCTGTGATTGCCGTAACCTGTAATTTTGAATGTTTCATAATACGTATTACGAACGAACACATCAAATACAGTACCATCTGTTCTCTTTTGGATGTTACGTGCTTGGAAATCATTATCTTCACCAAATCCATAGAAAATAACAGGTACTTTCGCTTGAATTTTTTGCAGTTCTTCATCATCACCACATGCAATGATTCCTTTTTTCACTTGAAGTGCCATCTCTTGGAATGCACTAAATACATCATTAATGTCTGTAAAGTAATCCGGATGGTCAAAATCAATATTTGTCATAATTGCATAGTCTGGATAGTAAGACAAGAAATGACGACGGTACTCACATGCCTCAAACACAAAATACTTACTATTTTCTACCCCATGCCCTGTTCCATCTCCAATAAGGTAAGACGTTGGGTGTGCACCTTGCATTACATGGGCTAACAAGCCGGTTGTTGATGTTTTTCCATGTGCACCTGTTACAGCAACACTTGTATACTTACTCATAAGATTCCCTAAAAAATGATGGTAACGGTGTACTGGGATATTTAACTCTTTCGCTGCTACAATCTCTTCATGCGTATCAGGGAACGCATTTCCTGCGATAATCACTTGTCCTTCTTTTACATTATTTTTATCAAAAGGAAGGATGGAGATACCACGCTTTTCCAAAGCTACTTGTGTAAAGAAACGTTTTTCAAAATCAGAACCTTGAACAGTATGCTTCATGTCATGAAGAATTTGTGCTAATGAACTCATTCCTGTTCCTTTAATTCCTACAAAATGGTAAACTGTCATCTTAAAGAACCTCCAACATTTCGAACTAATACAACGGCCTATCTATAAGACAGTATATGAATCTTTTCTTATTTTGGTAATCATCATACATTCTCGATACAGCGGAACTTTCATTAGCTCTCACCAATCGGGATAAACACGTACGTACTTCTTATATGTCCATAACAAACTTATTATAGCAAAAAACAATCCGTTATACTATGATAACAGAAAAACTGATAGGGTCAATTCCCTATCAGTTTTTCCTCTTCTTACATATCTTCTCTTTTTTCTAATTGAACACGCTCTAAACGTGGGTTTGGACGATATTTACGTCCAGCTTTCGCTTCTGGTTTTCCATTTAATTCTACATTATCACCTGTAAAACCAATGTTCATTTTTAATAAACTGCTGCCCACTCCGTATAGATCTACAGGAACATTTTGCGCTTCAAATTCATGAATACGTTTTTCATCAAATCCACCAGTTACAACAATATTTACATGCTGGAACCCTTCTTCATCAAGCGCTTTACGGAGCGCGAAAACAAGGGATGGATTTACACCACGAGGGTCAAATGTGCCAAGTACTTCTGGATGACGAATGAAATACTGATCAATCATTGTACGTGATGTATCAATGCGTACACCTTTTAATTCTGAGCCGAATTCACGTGCAACACGAAGACCATCTGTAATCACATCATTATTGTAGTCAATCAGTACAACTAAATCATCCTCTGGAAACTTTTTATAGTACGCTTTTGCAGCTTCTACAACATCTCCATTAAACATTTGAATCAATGCGTGAGGCATTGTCCCCATTCCACTCTTGCCCCACCATTCATTCATTGCATGCGTTGCTTGTGCACTCATACCACCAATATACGCCGCATATCCATCACCAGCTTGCTGTGTATAATGATCATCACGGTCTCCCATGAAAATAACCGGTTTTTCTTTTTCACCGCTGCGAGCAGCTTGTACAACATTATATACATTTGTTGCAACAGATGTACGACGAGCTAAAATCCCATCGATTACACCTTCTAAAAACCCGAAATATTCATAAGGTCCAGAGATTGTTAAAACTGTTTCAAATGGATTAATATTGTCCCCATCTTTTAAAGAATGGATTTCAAGCTCTTCCGGATGTTCAGCAAATGTTTGTAACAATGCTAATACTTCATCTGTTCCGCAAAGTATCGCATGTTCCTTTTGGAAAAATTGCATTGTCACAACACTTTTCGGGCGAAATTCTTGAATAATGTCACGAGTTTTTAAAAAGTAAACGGCAGAGAACCAACCTTCCCCAACTCGTTCATCAAATTTAAATGTTTTATTTGTTAGTCGATTGATTTCACCTTTTAATTTTAATTCAATTTCTTTCATGTCGTTTACTCCCTACTTTACTATCCAACATTTTCTCTTAGTATACAGCAAAACCGCTTCCTATACATTCGTTTCCTGCATAGCAGCAAATTCATCCTCTGAAATAAGGACATCTCTCGGTTTTGTTCCCCGTGCTTCAGATATAATTCCTTGTGCTTCCATCTCTTCAATAAGACGTGCCGCACGATTATAACCGATGCGGAATTTTCTCTGTACAGAAGATGTGGACGCTCCCCCTTGTTCTACAACAAATTGACATGCATCAAAAAACAGTTCATCTTCGGCTTCATGTTGTTCTGTTTTCGCCAATAAATCCTCTTGCTTAAATAAATAGTTGGACTTCATTTGCTTTTTCACATGTTCAACTGTTTTTTCAATTTCATCATCCGATACGTATACCCCTTGTACACGGACGGGTTTTGACGTACCGTTTCCTAAAAATAGCATATCACCGCGACCAAGTAATTTTTCCGCTCCTCCAATATCAATGATTGTACGTGAATCTACTTGAGATGATACTGTAAACGCAATACGCGTTGGAATGTTTGATTTAATCAATCCTGTAATAACATCCACAGACGGACGCTGCGTTGCAACTAATAAGTGAATACCACAAGCACGTGCTTTTTGTGCAATGCGGCAAATTGCTTCCTCTACATCACCAGGAGCAACCATCATTAAATCGGCTAACTCATCAATTACAATAACAATGTACGGCAATGCTTCACCTGGGATTTCTCGGCTACTTACGATGGTATTATAACGAGTTAAATCACGTGCACCAACATGCGCAAACAATTCATAACGGCGTTCCATCTCTTCTACAGCCCATTTTAACGCTGCTGTAGCTGCTTTCACATCTGTAATAACAGGTGCTACAAGATGGGGAATAGAATTATATGGTGCAAGCTCAACCATTTTCGGATCAATCAACATCAGCTTCACTTCATGTGGTTTCGCTTTATATAAAATACTTGTTAAAATCGCGTTAATACAGACACTTTTCCCTGAACCAGTCGCACCAGCGATCAGTCCATGCGGCATCTTCCTTATATCCGTTACAATTGGAGCACCAGAAATATCAAGTCCAAGCGCAACTGTAAGCGGTGATTCACTTTTCGTGAACACAGGACTTCTCAAAATTTCTCGCAGGAATACAGGCTTACTTTCTTTATTCGGAACCTCAATTCCGATGGCACTCTTCCCTGGAATCGGTGCTTCAATTCGAATATCTTTTGCAGCTAAACTCAGCTTAATATCATCACTTAAATTTGTGATTTTATTTACTTTCACACCCGGATCAGGTTGTACTTCGAAGCGCGTTACAGCTGGTCCTTGTGAAACATTGATAACATGAGCCCCAACATGGAAATTATTAAACGTCGTATCTAATAATTCTTTCTGTTCTTCTAACCATTCCGTATTATCTAATGTCGACTGACTTGGAATCGTCAATAGTGTTAATGGTGGCATAGCATATTCAGGCGGTGTTTGCAGTACATTACGCATATCATTCTCTCTTCGCGCTATAACGTATGCTTTCTCTTGTACTCCTGCACTTGCAACAGGTGCCTTCATTTCCGTTTGTTGAACTGGCTCCTCTGTTACTTGATTTTCCACTGCCACTCGTTCTACTGGTTTCTCTTCTTCTTGAGTTCCCACCACTACTTGCTGTGCTGGTCTCTCTTCTTCTCGAGTTTCCACTATAACTTGTTCTACTGGTTTCTCTTCCACTTGAGTTTCCACTATAATTTGCTGTGCAGTTTGCGCTTTTCCTTGTGGTGCTTCTTCCACTTGTTGTACAGGCTGCTCGTGCACCTTTACTGGTTCTTCAGCTTGTTTTATAGGAGTCTGCGGCGTTTTCATTCCTGCCACATGTCTCTCTATTAACTTTCTTCTATCTTGTTTTAACATCACAACATTAAACGGCACATGACGCTTTTTCTCACGTTTCGGTTCTTCTTTTTGCTTAACAGGCTGTTCCACAGCAACTTCTTGCTTTTCTTCTGCCTCTTCGATTAATACATTTGCAAAGTTTTGAACTGCTTCCTTCGTGTGCTCGTCTGCTGCTGAAGATGTTTCTGAAACATTGTTTTCCGCTTTAGAAACCAAATTCTCTTGTTCTGTCGTTTTTTCAACTACTACTTGAGCCGTTTCTTCTGCAGACTCTTTCGCTGTTTCGGCAATTTTTGCTTCTTCAAATGTTTCTGCTACCAGCGTTTCTTCGGGTTCCTCCACTGCTTCAACTTCCCGCGTTGATTCTTCAGCTTCTTCCACCGCTCCAACTTCCCGCGTTGGTTCTTCAGCTTCTTCAACCGCTCCAACTTCCCGCGTTGGTTCTTCAGCTTCTTCCACTT